>NZ_JBJDRZ020000010.1:0-163397 GCF_044987585.2 Paenochrobactrum sp. BZR 201-1
CTGCACTGTTGCAACAGTGCAGCTTTTACTTTTTCGAAGTGGGAGCTGAAGAAAGACCGGCGTTACGCCGCTTTTACTTCCGCTGGCAACCGGATCAGATAATCAAAAGCAGAAAGCGAAGCTCTTGAACCTTCGCCCATCGCAATCACGATTTGCTTGTAAGGTGCAATTGTACAATCGCCTGCGGCAAACACACCGGACATCGAGGTTGCACCATAAATGTCGGTGATGATTTCACCGCGTTCATTCAGCTTCAACGTATCTTTCAGCCATTCAGTGTTTGGAACAAGGCCGATCTGCACGAAAATACCTTCGAGCGGCACAGTATGAACATCACCACTGATACGATCTTCATAAATCAAGCCGTTAACGCGCTTGCCGTCACCTGTCACTTCAGTGGTTTTGGCAGATGTTATAATCGTCACATTCGGCAGACTTCTGAGTTTCCGCTGCAAGACATCATCTGCACGCAAGACCTTATCATATTCAATCAATGTGACATGGCGAACGAGACCGGCAAGATCAATTGCTGCTTCAACGCCGGAATTACCGCCGCCGATAACAGCAATCTTTTTGCCTTTAAACAAAGGGCCATCGCAATGCGGGCAGAAAGCCACACCTTTATTGATATATTGTTCTTCACCCGCAACATTCATTTTGCGCCATCTGGCACCGGTTGACAAAATAACCGACGTACCTGTCAGGCTTGCACCGGAAGCAAGTGATACTTTGAAACCCTCAGCCGTCTGATCAAGCTTAACGGCCTGCTGACCGCTGATGATCTCTGCATCATATTGGCGAACATGCTCTTCCAAAGCACGCGCAAGCTTAGGGCCTTCTGTATGGGGTACCGAAATCAGGTTTTCGATCGACATAGTATCGAGAACCTGACCACCAAAACGATCTGCCACAATGCCGGTACGGATACCTTTACGCGCTGCATAAACAGCAGCAGCAGCACCGGCCGGGCCGCCACCAACAATCAGCACATCAAAAGGTGCCTGTTCGTTGATTGCTTCCACAGCACGTTCACCGGCACCAGTATCGATTTTGGCCAAAATTTCTTCTGCACCCATTCGCCCCGAACCGAACACTTCGCCATTCAGGAAAATTGAGGGAACAGACATGACCTGACGCTCGGAAACCTCATCCTGAAATAAAGCGCCGTCAATGGCTACATGCTCAATTCCGGGATTGAGCACCGACATCATATTCAGTGCCTGCACGACATCAGGACAGTTTTGGCAGGACAAGGAATAATAAGTCTCAAAGCGGAAATGACCTTGGAGATTGCGAATTTGATCAATAAGCGCCTGCTCGACCTTTGGCGGATAACCGCCAACCTGCAACAGTGCCAAAACGAGCGAGGTAAATTCATGACCAAGCGGCAGACCTGCAAAGGTCAGATGAATGTCTTCGCCTGGTGCATTAAGCGCGAAAGACGGAACACGCGCCCCTTCAATCACGCCGCGTTTAATGGTGATTTTATCTGACTGTTCACGGATTTGTTCGAGAAGCTGCATCAGCTCGCGTGATTTGGCATCATCACCTGCAAAAGCCGTAATTTCTACCGGCCGGACCAGACGTTCCAGATAGCCCTTCAATTGGGTTTTCAAGTTCGTATCGAGCATAATAATTCCTCTGAAAAAAACGATAGCGGTCATCAGGCGGCCTTGGGAGCAGCCGCCTGAGTTTCATGTTTTAAGAATAATTAGATTTTGCCGACCAGATCGAGTGAAGGAGCAAGAGTTGCTTCGCCTTCCTGCCATTTTGCAGGGCAAACTTCACCTGGATGTGCGCGGACATATTGCGCAGCTTTGATCTTGCGTACGAGATCAGATGCATCACGGCCAATACCTTCAGCTGTGATTTCCATGGCCTGAATGATACCATCCGGATCAACGATGAAAGTTGCACGGTCTGCAAGACCCTGACCTTCACGCATAACACCAAAATTATTGGTTACAACACCACTTGGATCTCCAAGCATGGTGTAATTGATTTTACCGATTGTGTCGGATGAATCATGCCATGCTTTATGGGTGAAATGCGTATCGGTGGAAACAGAATAAACCTCAACACCCATTTTCTGCAATTCTTCATAATGGTCTGCAATGTCGCCCAGCTCGGTCGGGCAGACAAAAGTGAAGTCGGCAGGATAGAAGAAAAAGACGGCCCATTTGCCCAAAACATCTTCTTCGGTCACGGAAATAAATTTGCCCTGACGGTAAGCCTGCGCGATGAAAGGTTTGATCTGTGTATTTACGGTTGCCATTGATGCACTCCTGTCAGAATGGTGTCTAAGGTGCATATAGGGGTTATTTCATAATTTTCCAAATCAATTAAAATTCTTTCATTGATAGGTTTTACTTATCAACACCAAAGAGTAAAATTTGCATCTTTGATAAAAATTTGAGGGGCATAGGCCAGTTAAAATCACCTCTCCAGTTGGGGTTTAAAGCCAAGAGCGCAGCTTGACTTTCCCAAATGAATTGACGTGCAGATTTAAAAAAACATAGTGTATCGCCGTGGCGACAACATTGGGGTGGATGAAATTATCGATCTTATCATTTTTGACTGCGACGGCGTATTGATCGACAGTGAAATTATCAGCGCCAATATGCTGATCCATGAACTGGAAAAGATCGGTATCAATATTGACCGCAGCTATGTCGCCAGGCATTTTTTAGGACGCAGTTATCCAACTGTTTTCTCAACCATACGCTCTGATTTCGGCGTTGAATTGCCAGCTTCGTTTGAAGACCAATATCGTGATCAGCTATTAAAAGCATTTGATGAGGGGCTTGAAGTCATAACAGGGGTTGAACAAATATTGCGCGAGGTGAAAAAACCGTGGTGTGTGGCAACATCGTCCAGTTTGCCTCGTGCTGAAAAATCACTGGAACTGACGGGGCTTCGTGGATTGGTCGGAGACAGACTTTTTACCGCCAGCATGGTCGAGCGTGGCAAGCCCGCTCCTGATCTTTTCTTTCATGCCGCCAAACAAATGAATGCTACGCCGGAGCGCTGCCTTGTGATTGAAGATAGTTTAAATGGCATTCGGGCGGCGCGCGCTGCCGGTATGAAGGTTTGGCGATTTACCGGTGGAAGCCATATGAAAGGCCAGCATATTGATGAAGCTGATGATATAAAGTCTGATTTACAATTTGATGATTTTTCCGTTTTTTCAACATTGATTGAGCAAAATTTATTATGAGCCTAACCCCGATGAACCGAGCCGATACCGACCTTAAATCCGATGATGCAGTCGCGCGTGCAGGCTGGCTTTATTATGCAGGCGGGATGACGCAGGATCAGGTTGCAGCCGAAATGGGCATTTCGCGCCAGCGTGCCCAACGGCTCGTCAGTCGCGCAGTGGCAAACGGCATCATTAAAGTGCGTCTCGAGCACCCTATTGCGGCCTGTCTGGAATTAGAAGCCCGATTGCGTGAGCGCTACGGCCTGATCGAATGCCGCGTTGTACCAATGCTGGGTGCCGGTGCTGACCCGGCCCATGTCATCGCACCTGCTGCTGCCGCTTTGTTTGAAAAAATATTGGCACGAACAGAACCTCAGGTCATTGGTGTTGGCACTGGTCGCGCATTGCGTGCAATGGCGGATGAATTACAAAAAGGGACATGTGACCGCCATCGTTTGGTATCATTGATCGGTAACATTTCCACTGATGGCTCTGCCACAATGTTTGAAGTGATCCTTTATATTGCCTCCCGTTTGAATGCTCCGCATTACCCGATGCCCGTTCCTGTTATCAGCAGCAATCGTGAAGAACGTGATGCGTTTCTAACTTTGAAGCCTGTACAAGCAGTTCACAGATTGGGGCGTAAAGCCGACGTGATTTTTGTCGGTGTCGGCCAGATGAACCATCAAGCGCCGCTTTTCCTTGATGGTTTTGTCAGCGAAAAAGAGCTCGATGAAGTGCATGCCCTTGGTGGAATCGGAGAAGTTGCGGGGCATATTTACGACCATGAAGGCCATTACATTGAAAGTGAAATCCACGATCGTATGGCAGGGATACGCGTTGAAGCCGGCCTTGAACGGCTGGCGGTTGGCATTGCAGCAGGTGCCAGCAAAATTGATGCTATTCGCGGCGCTCTGAAAGGGCGAATTATCAATGGCCTGGTCACCGATGAAGCAACCGCTATTGCATTACTTTGATTAGTTTCAATGGTTTAACGTATTTTTATCACTCGCCTTCAAAAGGCTTTCCATAGCGTCCATATCATCATTTTAAACATCTTTATCCGGCAAGGTTGAAGACCTCGCCGGATATTTCTTATCATGCTTTTGTCTTAGATAGCTGACGAACACATGTTTTGCCGGAAATAGAACTTGACAGAATTGTGCCGTTGTCGAATATTTGACCAACGTTCGAATAATTGCTCAAGAAATACCTTGGGAGGGGTAAAATGTCATTAACGATACGTGGATTGGTTGGAGCCGGTTTTATGGCTGCATTGTCGATGGCGGCAAGTGCGGAAACGATTACGGTTGCAACGGTCAACAATGGCGATATGATCCGCATGCAGGGTCTGATGCCGGAGTTTAAAGCCCTTCATCCTGATATTGATGTTGAATGGGTCACTTTGGAAGAAAACGTGCTGCGCCAGCGCGTCACCACCGACATCGCCACGCAAGGCGGCCAGTATGATGTGTTGACCATCGGCAATTATGAAGTGCCGATCTGGGCCAAACAGGGCTGGTTGCTGCCGCTTGACAATCTCGGCGATGATTATGACGCAGCCGATCTTTTACCAGCTGTTGCCGCATCGGTCAGTCTAGACGACAAGCTTTATGCCGTCCCGTTTTATGCGGAAAGTTCGATGCTGATGTATCGCACAGACTTGCTTGAAAAAGCGGGCCTGACCATGCCGGAAAATCCGACATGGGAATTTGTGCGTGAAGCTGCTGAGAAAATGACGGATAAAAATGCCGGTGTCTTCGGCATTTGTTTGCGCGGGAAAGCCGGTTGGGGTGAAAACATGGCGCTTCTGCCTGCCATGTCCAACTCGATGGGCGCGCGTATGTTCGATATGGACTGGAAGCCGCAATTTGACAGTCCGGAATGGAAAAAAACCATCGATACCTATCTGGATCTGATGACCAATTTTGGCCCTCCGGGTGCATCTTCCAATGGTTTCAATGAAACATTGGCACTGTTCCAAACAGGTAAATGCGGCATGTGGATTGATGCAACTGTTGCTTCATCCTTCATCTCAAATCCAAAAGACTCAACCGTTGCCGACAAGGTTGGTTTTGCCAAATCTCCAAGTGGAGAAGGCATCGACAATCATGGCAACTGGCTTTGGTCATGGAATCTGGCTATTCCGAAAACATCTAAAAAAGCTGATGCCGCCCAGACTTTCGTCGCTTGGGCAACTTCCAAAGCCTATCTGGATCTGGTCGCCAAAAAAGAAGGCATTGCCAATGTGCCTCCGGGCACACGCACATCGCTTTATGAAAATCCAGAATATCTGAAGGAAGCACCATTTGCCAAGGTAACACTTGAAGCAATCATGGCTGCAAATACACAACATCCTTCAGTTCAGGAGGTGCCTTATACAGGTGGTCAGTTCGTAGCCATTCCTGAATATCAGGCTATCGGCACGGCAGTCGGGCAACAGTTTTCTGCAGCTCTTGCAGGTAGTGTCACCGGTGATGCAGCCAGAGCCACTGCGCAGCAGCTGGCAACCCGCGAGATGACCCGCGGCGGTTATATCAAATAAACCGGCGCTTTATTGCTACGCCCCCATCCAACGGGATGGGGGCGTAGCTTTCTTGTTATCAAGCTCTAACTGGCATGATCAATATTTCCATTGATTGTTTCGCATTAAAATAATCCTGCTCATCCGTGTTATTTTGCTGAACAGGATTAATCAGACAAGGCACAAAGACATGGCCACACAAGCATCGCGCTCGGCAAGTCGCCTGATGATTTCGCCCGCAGTTATCCTGTTATTATTATGGATGATTGTACCGCTGGGCATGACCATCTGGTTTTCGTTTCTGCGCTATAATCTTTTGATGCCGGACGCGATTAGTTTTTCAGGCTTCGAAAACTATCACTATTTTTTCACCGATCCTGCCTTCTGGCCAGCTTTATTGAATACATTAATTTTGGTTCTGGGCGTGCTGGCGATCACCACCATCGGCGGCACCTTGCTGGCATTGTTGCTTGATCAGCCGATATTGGGGCAAGGTCTTGTCCGTGTTTTAGTGATTGCGCCTTTTTTCATCATGCCGACGGTTTCGGCTCTGGTTTGGAAAAACATGTTTTTCAATCCGGTTAACGGATTGTTCGGCTGGGCCGCGCGCAGCCTCGGTTTTGCGCCGATTGATTTTCTAGCCCAATATTCCTTGCTGTCGATCATCATCATTGTTGCATGGCAATGGCTGCCTTTTGCCACCCTGATCCTTTTAACAGCGCTGCAATCGCTCGACCGTGAACAATTGGAAGCAGCCGAAATGGATGGCGCCGGAGCGTTCTCCCGCTTTTACCATATCATGCTGCCGCATCTGGCTCGCGCAACAACCGTTGTCATTTTGATCCAGACTATTTTCTTGCTGTCCATTTTTGCCGAAATTCTTGTGACCACCAATGGCGGCCCCGGCACATCATCAACCAATCTAACCTATCTCGTTTATGCTCAGTCATTGCTGCAATTCGATGTCGGCCTTGGTTCTGCCGGCGGCATTGTTGCGGTCATTTTAGCTAATATTGTCGCGATCTTCCTGATGCGGATGATCGGGCGTAATCTGGAGACGTGATATGAGCAAACGAAATCATAGCTCAAAGCGTGTTCTGGCTTTCACAATTCTGGCATGGGTTGTGGCTCTGATCATCTTCTTTCCGATTTTGTGGACGATTTTGACATCCTTCAAAACGGAAGCAGATGCGATTGCCAGCCCGCCCAAGTTCCTGAATTTCGACTGGACGCTTGACAGTTACCGTGCGGTGCAGGAGCGCTCGAATTATTTCCTGCATTTCCGCAATTCGGTCATCATTTCATTGGGCTCGACCGTACTGGCTTTGCTGATTGCCATCCCCGCTGCATGGTCGATGGCATTTGTGCCGGGCAAACGCACCAAAGATGTGCTGATGTGGATGCTTTCCACCAAAATGATGCCGGCTGTCGGCGTGCTGATCCCGATTTATATGCTGTTTCGGGATGCAGGTTTGCTCGACAGTCTGCTGGGTATTACCTTCATTTTAACTCTTATCAATCTGCCCATCGTGGTGTGGATGCTTTATACTTATTTCAAAGAGATTCCGGTGGAAATTCTGGAAGCTGCCCGCATGGACGGCGCAACTTTGCGCGCCGAAATCATCCATGTTTTAACGCCGATGGCGGTTCCCGGCATTGCATCCACATTATTGCTCAATATCATTCTGGCGTGGAATGAAAGCTTCTGGACGCTTAATCTGACCACGGCCAATGCGGGCCCCCTCACCACATTCATTGCCAGTTATTCCAGCCCAGAAGGGCTGTTCTACGCCAAACTTTCCGCGGCTTCGACACTCGCCATCGCCCCCATTCTCATTCTTGGCTGGTTCAGTCAGAAGCAACTGGTACGCGGCCTGACTTTCGGCGCTGTCAAATAAGCGGATTAAAGGAATACAATATGGGACAGATCGAACTCAAAAGCGTCACCAAAAGTTTTGGCTCAACGCAAGTTATCCAACCCTTGGATTTAAGCATCAATAAGGGTGAATTCGTAGTATTTGTCGGGCCGTCCGGTTGCGGTAAATCCACGCTTTTGCGCCTGATTGCAGGGCTTGAAGACATTACATCCGGCACAATCTCTATTGATAGCAAAGACGCAAGCAATCTTGCACCGGCAAAACGCGGACTGGCTATGGTTTTCCAATCTTATGCGCTTTATCCGCATATGAGTGTGCGTAAAAACATTGCATTCCCGTTGAAAATGGCCGGTATGGCACAAAATGAGATCAACCAACGGGTTGAAACCGCTGCACAAACATTAAACCTTACGGCCTATCTTGATCGACGCCCCGGCCAGCTTTCAGGCGGCCAGCGCCAGCGTGTTGCCATCGGGCGTGCCATTGTGCGCGAACCGTCAGCTTTTTTGTTTGACGAACCATTGTCCAATCTGGATGCGGCATTGCGGGTGAATATGCGGCTTGAAATTGCCGAACTGCACCAAAAACTTAAAACAACCATGATCTATGTCACCCATGATCAGGTGGAAGCCATGACTTTGGCCGACAAAATTGTGGTTTTACAAGCAGGCCGGATCGAACAAATAGGCACACCGCTGGAGCTTTATCACAAGCCCAAAAACCGATTTGTTGCAGGCTTTATTGGCAGCCCGAAAATGAATTTCATTGAAGGCGAAGAAGCGCAGGCCAAAGGTGCGCATGCGATCGGCATCCGTCCCGAACATATTAAGGTCAGCAATGATGATGGCCTGTGGGCTGGCACTGTCACCGTTGCCGAGCATATGGGCTCGGACACCTATCTGCATGTGCAAACCAAACATGGTGTTATCAATGTGCGTGTTGACGGCTCGTTCACCGCACGCAATGGCGACCAGGTATTTCTAACCCCCGATCAAACTCAACTTCATCACTTCGACAGCGAAGGACTGGCACTGGCATGAGACTGAAAGATAAAACCGCAATCATCACCGGTGCAGCACGCGGTATCGGAAAAGCTTTTGCCACCCGTTATGTTGCCGAAGGTGCCCATGTCGCCATTGCCGATATTAATCTGGCCGCCGCGGAAGCCACCGCGAAGGAAATAGGCCCGCAGGCTTTTGCCGTTCATCTTGATGTCACCAAACAAGACAGCATAGATCAGGCGGTGAAAACTGTCGAAGAAAAGCGTGGCGGCATTGATATTTTGGTCAATAACGCAGCATTATTCGATCTCGCACCCATCGTTGAAATTACCCGTGAAAGCTATGACCGCCTGTTTGCCATCAACGTATCCGGTACGCTTTTCATGATGCAATCGGTTGCCCGCTCGATGATTGCGCGTGATAAGGGGGGCAAGATCATCAATATGGCCAGTCAGGCTGGACGACGCGGAGAGCCGCTTGTCGCCGTTTATTGCGCGACCAAAGCCGCCGTCATTTCTTTGACCCAATCCGCCGGTTTGAACCTCATTCAGCATGGCATCAACGTGAACGCGATTGCACCAGGTGTCGTGGATGGTGAGCATTGGGACGGTGTCGATGCATTATTTGCAAAATATGAAAACCGGCCTTTAGGCGAAAAGAAAAAGATTGTCGGTGCCGAAGTGCCATTGGGCCGTATGGCACAAGCTGAAGACCTCACCGGCATGGCCGTTTTCTTAGCCTCAAAAGACGCTGATTATATTGTTTCCCAGACATATAATGTCGACGGCGGCAACTGGATGAGCTGATATGACACTTTCTGATAAAACGCTTAATCACCTGCCGGAAGGCATTCGCCGTCCTGTCTATGACCGCGCAAAACTCAAAGCCGGTATCGTCCACATTGGTTGCGGTAATTTCCACCGCGCCCATATGGCTGTTTATCTTGATGATTTGTTTAATTTGGGCGAAAGCCATGAATGGGCAATCATCGGCGCGGGTGTGCGTGCCAATGACGCGCAAATGCGTGAAGTTTTGAGCAAACAGGACTTTTTGTCATCGGTGATCGAACTTGATCCCGCTGGCAAAAGTGCCCGTATTGTCGGTGCGATGATCGATTTTCTGCCGGTTGAAAAAGGCAATCACGCACTGATTACAGCCATGAGCAATCCTTCCATCCGCATCGTTTCATTAACGGTTACGGAAGGCGGCTATTATATCGACCCCAAAACCGGCAGCTTCAGCCCGGATCATCCCGATATCGTTTATGACGGTGCCCATCCGGACAAGCCCGAAACGGCTTTTGGCGCCATCATTGCGGCACTGAAAATTCGCCGCCAGAATGGTGATGCGCCTTTCACAGTGATGTGCTGTGATAATGTTCCGCATAATGGCAATGTCACCCGCGATGCTGTCGTTGGTCTGGCTCAATTATCTGATCCGGATTTTGCCCGTTGGATAAGCGATCAAGTCGCTTTTCCAAACAGCATGGTAGACCGGATCACCCCTGCGACCGGCAAACGCGAGCTTGAATTAGCCCAATCTTTGGGGCTTGATGACAAAGCGCCTGTAACCTGCGAACCATTCCGGCAATGGGTGATGGAAGATAATTTTCCGGCCGGCCGGCCAGCTCTTGAAAAGGTTAAGGTGACTTTTACCAACGAAGTGCATCGCTTTGAAACGATGAAAATTCGTATTCTCAACGGTGGTCATGCCATTATTGCTTATCCGGCAGGCTTACGAGACATAGAATTTGTGCATGAAGCGATGGAAGATGAGCAAATCCGGACTTTTCTTGATCATATCGAGAGCAATGAAATTTTGCCGATAGTTCCTCCTGTGCCCGATACAGAGCTTGATGCTTATAAAAAGTTGATTATTGAGCGCTTTTCCAACCCTGACATTGGCGACACGATCCGCCGTCTCTGTCTTGACGGCTCCAATCGGCAGCCGAAATTTATCATCCCATCCATTCAGGATGTGATTGCACAGGGTGGCGATGCATCAGGCTTGATTCTGCTCTCGGCTTTATGGTGTCGTTATTGTTATGGTGTCAGCGAAAACGGTAATGAAATCGCTCCCAATGACCCCAATTGGGAGCGATTGAAGGCATGCGCCATTGAAGCACGCGATAATCCGGCAATATGGCTTTCCATGCGCGAAATCTACGGCGATTTAAACGAAAATACCACTGTCGTAGAAGGCTTTACCAAAGCGCTGAACGATATTTGGTCAGAAGGCAGCCAAACAGTTATTGCCCGTTTTTTGGCAGCCTGATTATAAGGTTATGATACACCCCGTAAAATTTACGGGGTGTATCTTTAAAAATTATCGTTTACAGGAAGCGGTATAAATCCGGCCGTTTCTGTCACGATATTGACATTGGCCATTGCGCAGAGTGCGCACCAAATAACCGGTCCCTGCACCCGCAGCAGCACCAATCAGTGCACCTTTACCACCGCCGGCAATGCCGCCGATCGCAGCACCTGCTGCAGTTCCGATGCTCAAATCTTTTTCTGTCGATGTACAGGCTGACAATGCAAGCACGGCAGCCAAGGCCAAACTAATTTTTAACATGATTTCCTCCAACTGTTATCTGTCAAAAACGACGATAACTTTTTTCAATGTCCAGTGCGGACTTATGTAAAGCATACTATATTTAAAACGGCAGGAACCATAGAAGGTTCCCTCAAACACACGTTAAAGTGACTTTGAACGGATTATAAATGACGACCATGCCTTACATTAATCAGCCAGCAAACCTCTGCGCTGCCAGTCATTTTCAGGAATTAAATTGCCGAGTGTATAGTTAAATGATGAGACCTTCATATCATTCAAATTAATTTCACATGTGAAATCAACGTCATACCATTTTGCATGACTGCGAAAGGCACCACCTCGCATTTTCAAACTGGTTTCAGTCAGTTCGCTTGCTTTGCGCGCCATCATGTCCGGTGGCGTATCAGGGCGTGCATGACGAATTTGCTCCAAAGCCTCGATACTGCAAATCTGGCTGACACGCTGTTTTGCAGAAAGTGTTCCCAATGCCTGCTTTACCCGTGGATCGGAAAGGGCTGCATCAGAATAAATCTGTTTCGCGGCCACCATTTTAATCGTATTTTTTTCAGGCAAATTCACGGAAATATTTGATTTTTCAGCACTGAGAACAGTATCATCGCCTGATGCTTCATCCTTCTTTTGCTCTGGGGTTTCTTCAACCGGTTCAACCAGTTCAGGCGCTTCAGACGGATTTTCTTGGCCGCTCAGTGGTTCGATTTCTGCGTTATCATCTTTGTTCTCAACTGCAGATTCAAAAGCTTGGGGTGGCGCTGCCTCATCTGACGGGTCAGCATAATGTTCCTCTTCAGGTGGTTGAGCTGGCTCAACCAATTCCACGTCTACATGTTCCGGCTCGTCATTATGTGTCGGTACGGGCAATGTGACAAACAAAAATGCCAAGACAAAAACATGCAAGCCGATGGATATAACCCCACCCCATATGCTATTTTTATCCGGCATTAATTCTGCATCTCTTCATTCTGCTATCATTTGACATACATTAAATAGAGAATAAAAAGACATGCCGTCAATGAAGATGGCAAATCTCAACCCCGCTGCGCTTTATCCTAGCACAAAAGGCATCGCATTTTTAGCTTTTTATGACGTGCTATCTGCACGGAAAAGTTCCGCTACAGTTTTAGCCATTTTTGCCGACATTGCTGCTTGCGATTGCAGGCTTGCCAATGCAACATCGGCAATATCTTCCGGGAAGCGGCTGCCGCGAAAACGCTTGGCCATATCAGCAATATAGCCGGTTGAAAACTCGGGATGAAACTGCACCGAGATAGCCGGAAAATCATAACGCAAAACACCGAGCGGACAAAAATCATTCCCACCGGCAGGCTTTGCTTGCAGCGGTGCTTTAACGACCTGATCCTGATGCAAAACAAGCACGGGATCGCTTTCCTGATCGAGCTGATATGTCTGCGTTCCGAAACCCCAGCCTTTTGTTGATTTTTCAACCACGCCGCCATAGGCCTGCGCCATGATCTGATGACCAAAGCAAATGCCGCATACAGGGATTTTTTTATCCCGCAGACAAATCAAAAAATCTTCCAATGATTTGATCCACTCAATCGGATCATAAACACCATGTCTGGAGCCGGAAATCACATATGCATCAAATTGTGCAGGGTTTTCCGGTAGTTTCTCGCCGGAAACAATTGATATTGTCTCAAAGTCCGCTTGCGCCAATACCGGCTTGAGCCAGTTTTCAATCATCACCGGATAAGTGCCGAATTCAGCCTGACATTCTTCAGGTGGCAGACCGGTTTCAATAATGCCAATGCGCATATTCGTTCCTTTAACTCGTCAGCCTTTACGCAAGTGATAGGATTTTGGACGGGTCAAAGCATTATAACCCAAGATTGAAAGCGTAACACCATGTCCCGTATCCTTGCAGCCTGTCCAGCAGATTGCAGGATCAAGATAATCACAACGGTTCATAAAAACAGTGCCGGTTTCCAACAATTTGCCCAATCGGGCGACCCGCTGTGCATCTTGTCCCCACAGGCTGGCGGTAAGCCCGAAATGACTGTCATTCATCAGTGCAACGGCTTCTTCATCTGATGAAACTTTCATCACCGCTACCACGGGCCCAAAACTCTCATCACGCATAATACGCATTGCATGGGTCACATCGGTTAAAAGCTGTGGCGCAAGATAGGCACCGCCATCATCTTCAGGAAAGGCAGATGCGGGTATAAGAAGCTGTGCTCCCGCCTCAACAGCTTCGGAAGTCTGGCCGCGGATTTCATCCGCAAATCGACGATGCGCCATCGGACCTATTGTGGTGGAAGCATCAAAAGGGTTGCCAAGTTTCAAACGCAGAATTTCTGTAACCGACTTTTCGACAAAAGCCTCAAAAAGCGCTTCGTGAACATAAATACGCTCAATGCCGCAGCAGCATTGACCGGCATTGAAAAAGGCGCCATCCATCAATGAAGCAACGGCCACATCCAGATCGGCATCTTCCATAACATAGGCCGGATCTTTGCCGCCCAGCTCTGTGCCAACCGGCGTAAAAGTGCCGGCAGAGGCCTGCTCCATAGCTTTGCCGCCACCAACCGAACCGGTAAAATTGACAAAACCGAAATGCCCCTCACCGATCAGCGCCGAACTTGTTTCATGATCCAGATGGATATTTTGCAACACTCCTTCCGGCAGTCCCGCTTCTTTGAAAACACGTTCCAAACGTTCACCGACAAGTAATGTTTGAGATGCATGTTTCATCAACACGCTATTGCCCGCAATCAGTGCCGGAACAAGGGAGTTAATCGTCGTCAGATAAGGATAATTCCACGGCGCTACAATAAAAACGAGCCCGCACGGCTCTTTCTCGATCCGGCGTTCAAATTGTGCGCTGTCTTCAATGATGATAGGTGCCAAAGCCTCTTCGGCAATTAAAGCCATATAGCTTGCCCGCTCCAGACAACCATTGAACTCAAAAAACTGATGCACCGGACGCCCCATCATATGCGCTATCTCGATGCCTGCCTCTTCTTTCTCAAGCGCGAGGCGCTTAATTGCGGCCATCACAATCTCAACGCGCTCATTCAACGGGCGTTGCGACCATGTTTTTCCGGCTGATTTGGCATGCGCGATCATGTTACGCGCCTCTTGCGCTGTAACAGTTTCTCGGCTTGCAAATATGGTGTTATCGACCGGTGAAACACATGTTAACGCGCTCATTTACTCCCCTTTCCTGGCCGGTAGCGATGCTATCGTCAGTCAATTTTCAAATTATTGTCAGGTCTATCGTCCAGATAAGAATGCGCTTTAGTTGCCGCGGTCTTTCCAGGCTTCAAGCATTTGAAAATACCACATGCCGACAGCCATACCGATATTGCCCAAAGTGCGCCCCACCGGAAAACGCCAATGTTTGACATTGGCAAATACTTCCAGATCTTTGCCATAACCGCACATGGCATTCGCCATGATTTCACCGACAATATGCGATGTGGCAATGCCGTGACCGGAATAGCCTTGGGCATAATAGACATTGTCGGTGACATTACCCAGTTGCGGTATACGGTTGACCGAAATGCCGTCCATACCATGCCATGCAAATTCAATATCAACACCACGTAAATGCGGCAGGGTCTTTTCTATGGTCGGACGCATGGATTGAGCAAGACCGGCAGTGTCACGACCACTATAATTCGTGCCGCTGCCGAAGATCATCCGCCGGTCGGCTGTCAAACGGTAATAATCAAGCACAAAGCGGGTATCATAAATCGAAAAATCTTTCGGGCTGACTTTACGTGCCATTTCTTCGCTTAAAGGTGCCGTGGCAATAATGCCAAGCGAAGCGGGAAACAACATGCCCGAAAGTTTGCGGCGCGCCAGCTTATGATAGCTGTTACCGGCGATCAAAACCTTATCGGCGGTTACCTGCCCATAGGCTGTATGCAATACCGGTCGTTTGCCATAAATGATTTTTTCAACCGGCGTTGCTTCAAAAATCTGCGCACCAAGGCTACGCGCTGCATCCGCCTCGCCAAAACATAAATTAAGCGAGTGAATGTGCATATTGCGCCGGTTGATCAGTCCTGCGTGATAAATCTCGCTTCCCACATATTCAGCCAGATCAGCCCCACGCAAAAGCGCAACATCATCGCCCATGCCATGCAATCGGGCGTTGCGTTCCATCTCTTCCAATTCCGGAATATGCGATGGTTTCCATGCCGCAAAAACATGTCCGAATTTCAAATCACATTGGATATTATATTTCTCGATGCGGTTACGAATAATATCGTGACCGTGCCAGCGTAAATTCCAGACAAATTCAGGCGCATCTTTACCTAATGTGCGGGCAAATTCGCGCTCCATTGCCTTGTCGCCCGAAAGTGAGCCAGTGATCTGGCCGCCATTGCGCCCTGATGCACCCCATCCGATGTGGTTGGCTTCCAGCACAGCAACGCGCTGACCACGTTCAGCCAGCTCCACCGCACTGGCAAGCCCTGTGAAACCACCGCCAATAATAGCCACATCCACATCAATATCGCCGTCCAGTCTTGGGAAAGGCGCAACCTTATTGGCAGTCGCAGCATAATAAGAGCGCGGATAAGATTCGGTCATTGTTGTTCCCTTATGCTCGTCGCGCTTATACGGACTGGCGATAGGTTTGCAGTTCAAATTCAGTGAGACGCGCCGCAAAAATATCCTGCTCCTGCTGTTTGCAGGCGGCAAAAGCCTCTACAAATTCGGGATGGAGAATAGTTTTTACTTTGGCAGAATTTTCAAACTGCCGCAGCGCTTCATTCCAGTCGCGCGCCAAACATGGAAGATCAAGTTCATGCGAGTTGGTGCTGACCGGTACCGCCGGTTGCATCTTGTTTTCCAAGCCATAAAGCGCACCACCCAACATTGCAGCAAGCACGATATATGGATTGGCATCGGCACCCGCGACACGATGTTCAATGCGTCGGCCAACACAAGGGCCTGCAGGAATGCGCAAAGCACTGGTGCGGTTTTCATAGCCCCATGCGACAGTTGTCGGCGCAAGACCTCCCGGACACAAGCGGCGGTAAGAATTTAAATGCGGCGCAAAAGCCAGCGTCATATCAGCCATACTGTCCAGCAAGCCGCCAACCGCATATTTCAAGGCTTCGGAGCCAGTTTCGCTGCCATCATCAAAAATATTCTGATCATTCTTATCAATGATCGAAAAATGGACATGCATGCCGCTGCCGGCATGAAACTGAAAAGGTTTTGCCATAAAACAAGCGTGATAGCCGTGACGCTGTGCGGCATTGCGAATGATCTGCTTGAAAAAAACCGTATCATCAGCGGCTTTTAATGCATCCGCCTGATGCAAAAGATTGAACTCGAATTGACGCGGCGCCCCTTCGGCCGTTGCCGCTTCCACTTCAATGCCGCAAGCCGCAGCAGTTTCATAAATTTCATCAAGAAAGGCGGATGTTTCAGCCAATTCCGATATTGAATAAATATCATCAAAATTGCTTAAACGATTGGCCGCATTGGCTGTGGTCGGGCTTGCAGGATCTGCCGACGGATCAAGAAGATAAAACTCCACCTCTGTTGCAACAACTGGGCGCAAATCATGGCGGGCAAAGCGGTTTAAAACTTCGGCGAGCAAGTGGCGTGCATCCGCATAATATGGGCTGCCGTCTTCCTTGCTCATCCATAAATGTAAAAACGGCTGATCAGCTTCTTTGCTCCAACCCAGATCGGACAAAGCACGGCCTGTCGGATGGCAAATACCATCCAGATCGCCTCTCTCCATCGTCAGGCAGGTTCCGGCAACGTCCGTTCCCCAAATATCAACCCCAATGGATGACATCGGCATACGTGTGCCGCCATGCAAAGCACTTGCCAATTTTGCACCGGGCAAACGCTTGCCGCGAAATATGCCGTTCATATCGCAAATGGCTGCATAGAAAGAACGCGGAATTTCAGTCTCCTGTGCTTGGGTTTTGGTGGCTGGCTTTGCTGCTGCCAAAATAGTCATTCCGTTCCTCCAGTGCAGTCTTCTTGGTTAAATCCTACAGTGTAGAAATAATAACGTCAAGCAACAGCTTGTCAGATAATTAAGGAATGTCATCCACGATCAATCCAACGCTGGCATTTTGTTAAATCGCGACAATCGTGCCGCTTAGAAGGGCTTTAAAAGCTTTTTTTAAAAACACATATAAGCCATCATGCTTGGCTCATCTCATGGAATTCAGAACATAAAACTGATGCATTAAGAGGGCGTTCAAATTGAAAGCCCGATATATCAATCAATCCATCAAATACCGTTTTGCATGGCCAGCATTTATACATGTATCACAAGGATTGCATTTTGCTTCTCTCGCGGATGCCATCGAGAAAAACCTCGACAGAAAGCGAAAAAACCGTGCTCGGCGCGAGATCATTATAAAGCGGCATGGCTTTTTTGAGCAAGGGATAAGATTTTTCGGGAAGATCTGCGACTTCGGCCATATCAACCGCTTCAGCAGGACGGATCAATCCACCCGTTTCGCCCACCGCCAAACCGGTTATACACCCATACCAACCAAGGCATAGTGCCGGAATTTCGCGTTCCGCTATCCCTGCTTCGGTCAATGCGCCATGAACCATTTCCATATGTAAAAAGTCGGCGTGACCGGTATGCAGAAATTTTTGCATCAGCCAAAAACTATTGGGATATCGCAGTGCTAAACTGCGATACTGATCTGCCAAATGCCGCATTCTGCCACGCCACGGCCTGTCAGGCGGTGCAGGGCGAATTTGCTCTTCCATCCGGTCGGCCATCGCCCGCAATACCCCGTCTTTCGATTTGAAATGATAGAGTATCGACATTGGATCATAGCCCATACGTGCGGCAAGTTTGCGGATAGTAAAACCGGAATCACCGGATTCTTCCATGAGTGCGAGTGCCTCTTCGGCAATTGCTTCACGCGAAAGGCCACGCGCACCTTTGCTGTTTTTCAGCCTAGCACCTGCAGCAGATGATGGAAGGGCATTGTCTTTATCGCTCATGGGCTGACTATAGAAGGCTCGCCGGATTCTGACAAGAACCCGGCGAGTGAATGAACATTAATCAAAATATTGATTTAGCCATCAATTAATCGGCCAGATCCAGCTTCGGAACCGTTCGTTTGAACATTCGCGTCAGATAAAGCAGATAGGAAAAACCAACTGCAACCCAGGTAATACCGACAGTAAAGGTTGTGGCCGAAAGACCAGTCCACAGCCAAACGGTGAGCAAGAAACCAAATCCTGGCAAAAATCCGTAGCGGAACCAGTCAATGCCCTGTCTTTTCCCCTGATCAAAAAGATAGGTTTTGATCACCGACAGATTAACGAAAGAGAACGCGGCCAGGGCACCAAAGCTGATCATACTGGCAGCCAGTTCAAGGTCGATTTCCAAAGCAATCAGCGAGATAACACCCACAAAAACAGTCGCCCGCACCGGTGTTCCAAGAGTTTTATGTACGGTTCCAAATAAGGTATAAGGCAGAACCCGATCACGACCCATTGCATAAAGAATGCGTGAAACACTGGCTTGTGCTGCCATGGTCGAAGCAAAAGTACCCGTCATATAGGCAGCAGTGAAGAAGCTGACCATAAATGCGCCGCCCGCTTTGCCCATAACTTCGACAGCCGCCGCATCCGGATCGGCAAAAGCCTGCCAGTCAGGAAATACAATATGTCCTGCCCAAGCAGACAGAATGAAAATCAAGCCCCCGCAAACAGTGCAAAGCATGATCGCACGCGGAATGTCACGTTTTGGATTTTTTGTTTCTTCCGACAATGTGGAAACCGCATCAAAACCAAGAAACGACAAGCAAAGAATTGCTGCGCCTGAAACAATGGCACCTATTCTCATATTTTCACTGTAGAAAGGAGCGAGTAGCGACGGCGCACCATCACCTCCGATCGAGGTGAAAAATAATGTGAAAAAGAAAGCCAAGAAGATAAATTGAAAGGCAATAATGACAAAATTCATACGGGCAACAACTTTAATACCAAGGATATTCAAGACCGTTACGAGTAGAATTGCACCCATTATCCACCACGACGCAGGCACTGACGGGAAATATTCCGACATATAAATGCCGATCAGAATATAGTTC
The DNA here is from genome assembly GCF_044987585.2 of Paenochrobactrum sp. BZR 201-1. Classification (NCBI taxonomy): domain Bacteria; kingdom Pseudomonadati; phylum Pseudomonadota; class Alphaproteobacteria; order Hyphomicrobiales; family Brucellaceae; genus Paenochrobactrum; species Paenochrobactrum sp. BZR 201-1. The sequence goes on from NZ_JBJDRZ020000010.1 coordinate 19,242, forward strand.
AGCATCGGCAGAAAGATGTAATCCAGCATTAAGGTCCAACCGACCATAAAGCCGGCATAACCGCCAAAGGCATAACGTGAGTAACTATAGGCAGATCCTGCAGCCGGCAGCACTTCCACCATACGTCCATAACTGTAGGCCGTAAAAAACATCGCCGCCAAAGTCAGCACATAGGCGGCTGGCAAATGTCCTAAAGTAACTTGCGTTACAATACCATAAGTATCAAAAACAGCGAGTGGCACCATATAGGCAAGGCCAAAAAAGACAAGCGATGGCAGGCCCAAAACACGGTGCAGCTTATTTTGCTGCGGCGCGCTTACGCTGGCAAAAGTCGAGGCATCGGCATAGGTAAAGGTTCTGTTTTCCGCACTGATATTTCCTCCCGGTTCAGGTTTCATGATATCCTCCAATATCGTGTTCTTGTTATTTTCAGCTGATATTTTGTTTAAAACTTCCTTCCAAAAATCGTGATGGCAAAATATCGCTGATAAAACTCTGCACAGTTGCTTTTATTGCCGTGCTGGATAGCTGGATCTTTCATTCTGCCGCCTCCTCCTGACGGCATATGCGATCATACGGCGCATCTTCAAAACATGCCTATAAGAATATTCTACAGTGAAGAAATCAAGCAAAAAATATATATTGATAAGTTTCATTTATCTTCATTCGTCCTACAAGATAGAAATTATATTTTTCTTAATTGTCAGAGATATGAAAAAATCCGAAACTTTAATCTTATGAAACAAAGCATTATCTAAATTTGAAAAAAGAATCATGGCCGCGCCATAAGCAAAAATCGGCTCATCATTTAAAATCTATGCACCATAGAAATGAGACTGCATTTACGGCCAAAATCTGATCCAAAAAAGTTTAACCAACATAAACTTTACCTTTTTTATCATATTATGTCTGGTCAAGAAAAACATTTTTGATATGTTAGCTGGAAGCGCAAGGCTTGGGGGAAATTCTCCCAATTGAAAGATCATTTTATGCCCCTTTTTAAAATTGAAGCATCCGTGGCTCAGGCAGATAAAAAATGTTTCCCCTTTGATCGCGCCGGTCGCTTGACCTTATTGATTACGTTTTTAAGCCTGTTGTCGGGTATAGTTTTTTACAGCCATTTATCATGGGAACAGACAGTCGCAGTTATGCTGAGTGTCTTTTGTATCGGCATGTGGGCAACCTCCGCCGTCCCTGAATATTTGCCTGCTTTTGTTTTCTTTGTCATTGCGATCATTTTTCATGCAGCGCCGCCGGATATTGTGATGGGCGCCTTTGTTTCATCAACCATCTGGCTTTTATTCGGCGGGATGATTGTCGGCAGCGCCATTCGCTATACCGGCCTAGGAAAGCGTGTCGCGATTTTACTCTCCGCCTGTATCGGCACGACTTACACAAGCGTCATTACCACAACGGTGATGTTCAGCATGGCGCTTTCATTTTTCATTCCCTCCTCCATGGGACGGATTGTTCTGCTGGTACCAATCGTTATTTCGCTGGCCGAACATGCCGGATACAGCAAAACCTCGAATGGAATGCTGGGTATGCTGATGGCTGCCGCTTTTGGTACCAATATACCTGCTTATACGATTTTGCCGGCCAATCTTCCCAATATGATCCTTGCCGGTGCTGCCGAAAATATTTACGGAATTAAAATCGGCTATTGGAACTATTTGCTCTTACATTTTCCGGTGTTGGGATTTATCAAAGCCTGCGTGCTGATCGCTTTGATTATCAAGCTTTTTGCGGAATCAACACCGCCTCAGATATATGAAGAACGAACAAAATCGGCGTCGATGTCGGTACAGGAAAAATGGCTGACCCTAATCATTGTTCTGTCACTGCTGCTTTGGTTTACCGATGGATTTCACCAGGTTTCGCCGGGCTGGATCGCGCTGGCAGGCGGTGTTTTATGTTTGTGGCCGGGCAGCGGGCTGGTCTCTCCTAAATGCCTGAATGAAGAGATCAATTACGGCACTTTGTTTTTTGTCGCCGGTATAATGGGGCTTGGTGCACTGATTGCTCATAGCGGACTTGGCACGATAGTGGTGGCGACGCTGAGCAACTTTGCCGGTTTCGAACAGGGTGAAAGCTTGGGCAATATTGTGTCCATGACCATCATGGCGATGATTGTTGCCACCATCACCAATCTGCCCGGTATTCCAGCCGTTATGACGCCCGGTGCCGAACAATTATCAATCCTCTCCGGACTGCCGATTGAAACCGTGTTGATGACACAGGTTTTAGCCTTTTCCAGTGTCGTTTTGCCTTATCAGGCACCGCCCTTGATTGCCGCAGCACAAATTGCGGGCTTACCCTTACGCAGCGTGATAAAACTTTGCTTCATATTGTTCATGGCAACGATCATCTTCATTCTGCCACTTGATCTGCTATGGTGGAAACTGATGGGCATGTTTTAAAAATTGCCTTTTAAACTATCTATAGTTGATGTCTTTATTGTGTGGCATCAACAAGCACTTGCATAAAGAAATAATATGACTACTAAAATCATATTAAGAATTATGTGCCATTGATAATGAATAATTACAGCATGCGGCTTTAACTCAGGCGGCACTATTAGCGAAAAATGTCATGAATTGGGACCTGCAAGATCTGTTCAGAAGACATGCAACGGATATTGCCCGTTTTCTGCGCCAAAAGGGTCACGATCCCGAAACGGTGAAAGATATCACTCAAGATACTTTCATGCGCATTCATGATACGGAAAAGCATAAAAATATCAGCAATATACGATCTTATTTATTCCGTATTGCCGATAATCTAGCGACCGATTATTTCCGCGCGGCAAAGTCGCGTAACCGCTATGTCACTGCGTCAGAAACATTTGATGCAGCAGATGAGAGCCCGGATCAAGAACGCGTGGCTGATTATCGCCAGCGCCTTGCACTGCTGGAAAAAGCCGTTGCATCTTTGCCGCCAAGGCAAAAACAAGTATTTCTGATGCATAAATTTGACGGCCTCAGTCATGTCAAAATTGCACAAGAATTAGGTATCACCCGCAGTGCGGTTGAAAAACTGATTATGAAGGCGCTCGCGCATTGCCGTGAACAACTTGGCGAGCATCTGGAATGACAATGCTTGCTTTCGCCTATAAAAAAAGTGAGGTATCAGGCGGTGTGAAACGTCTTAATAATAAGCCTTGCACAGCTGGCATGGTTACGGTTTCACACATGTGTAGGAAAATAGTCGGCGGTCACGATGGTAAATAGCAATAACGACAAAGCTTTAACCTCACGCGATGAGGCCTTGGCATGGTTCGTTACCATCAATTCCGGCAATGTATCCGAAGCCGAGCGCGCAGAGCATGCGACATGGCTGGCCCAAAGCCCTGAAAATGCATCAGAATATCAGTCACTTGGTTCCATCTGGACAGATTTGGATGCGATGGGCGATCCGCGCCAAAAACAAGTAACCTATCGTCCGGCGCTTAAAAAAACGGCCTCAAGGCGGGCTTTTTTGGCAGGTGGTGCTGCACTGGCTGCAAGTAGCGCTGCTATTTTTGTCATTCAACCGGATTTTTTAACCAGTGATTATGCGACCGGAACCGGTGAAATGCGCAGCATCATCTTGGCGGATGGCAGCCATGTGGATCTTGATGCCGATAGCGCCATTGCGGTTGATTACAGCAATAACACCCGCTTGATCAAACTCTTGCGCGGGCGCGCTTTCTTTGATGTGGCAAAAGATACAAATCGTCCCTTCACAGTGCAGGCAGCCGGCGGCAGCGTCACCGCGTTGGGCACACGTTTTGTCGTACATGAATGGGCAAATGAAGTCACAGTCTGGGTCGAGGAAAGTGCGGTTTCGGTTATTGCACCCGATCAAAGCAAAAGAATTGTACAAGCATCGCAGCTGACAATTTTTAATTCTGCCGGTTTTGGGCTTTTCGATACTGTTGATGCCAATATTGAAGCCGCCTGGAAAAGAGGCAAGCTCATTTTTGAAGACCGCCCTCTCCGGCAAGTTTTGGCAGATGTCAATCGTTACCGGCGCGGCATCATCCGCGCAACCGACAGTAAGCTGCTTGATATGCGTGTCAGCGGAATTTTTGATATCAATCATCCGGACGGCGTATTGGACGTCATCCGCAACACTTTGCCAATCCGCAGCAGAGAGCTTACACCCTATCTGGTTTTTTTAAGCCCGGCATAATTCCCTTTAAATCCTAAGCATACAGTTGAAAATATAATATGATAATTATTTTCAACTTTAAGGGTGAGGGAGTCGCATGCAGGACTCGTCTTTGTCAGTGAAGGGCATTGTTATGCCGGCAAGCACGATCAGGACGGAGTATAATAAGAAACCATGCATATGGAATTTTCAGGCAATTTATCCATGGGGATGAAAACAGGAAAACTGTTGCTGGCACTGCTTGCCTCGACAGCAATTCAGATGAGCCCGTCTTTTGTGCCAACCGCTCATGCCCAGCAGGCCAATATCAATTATTTTATTTCGGCCGGATCATTGGGCTCGGTGATTTCCAGCTTCGGCGATCAATCCAATCTGCAGGTTCTTTATCAGGCGGATCTGGTACGCGGCAAACAATCAGCAGGTTTGCACGGCAGCATGAGCAAACAGGAAGCCTTGTCTCGCCTGCTGGCGGGTACGGGCTTGGGCTATAACTTCACCAATGCCAACACCGTGACAATCACGGATCGCGTCGCTTCCGCCACAAGTGCTGCCACCAATGACGACGGCTCTATTCTGCTGGAAACGATCACGGTGAGCGGTGCCCTCAACAATGCCGATAAACCCTTCCAGACATCAGGCTCCTCATCTTATATCAGCGCCGAGCAAATCCAGATTGTGCCGCCTTCATCCACCGGCGATATTTTGCGTAATGCACCGGGTGTCTTTTCATCCGGCAACCGTACCGGTCAGGCTCTGGACGTCAATATCCGTGGGCTTCAAGGCATGAACCGTATCGCCACGCTTGTTGATGGCGCCCAGCAAAGCTCATCCGCTTATCGTGGCTATAAAGGCATGAGCAGCCGCACCTTTGTCGATCCCGAATTTATTGGTGGCATCGACATTCAAAAAGGTCCTCCGTCAGGCGCATTGGGCAGCGGCTCAATGGGTGGCGTTGTCAATATGCGTACGCTTAATGCTGATGACATCATCATGGACGGCAAGTCATATGGGGTAAAAATCAAAGGCGGTTTTGCCGGCAACAGCGTCAAGCCGCGTGAGTATTTTTCTCCGCCTGATACTGAAGCACCACGTTTTGGCGGCAATGACTGGCTGAATGGCAACAGCAATATAGCCAGTGTTGCATTGGCCACCAAGCAGGATAATTATGAACTGGTCGGTGCTTTTGCCTATCGTCGCAACGGCAATTATTTTGCCGGTAAGCATGGCGAACGCCAAGTCAAACGCTTTAGTTTTGGTGGAAAATACACTTGGGGGCCAATGTCGGCCTATCGACCGGGCAGCGAAATTTTCAACACATCACAAGACACCAAATCGCTTTTGCTGAAAGGCAAGTTTAATTTCGAGCACGACCAAACGGTCGAGCTTGGCTATATTCGTTATGACAGCAAATATGGCGAGGAATACGGCGACATGAACAATCCCGTCGCCATTGGTGGCTGGCCGCCTTATCAGGCCAATTTGAGCCGCACCAAATCCGACATGTATACGGCAAAATATACGTGGACTCCGGAAGACAACGATCTGATCAATTTTCAGACCAATGTCTGGCATACCAGACTATCGGATGACTGGGCGGCGCTCGAAATTCTGACCGGTGTACCAGGTGACACTAAAACCGACACAACCGGTGTTGAAGTCACCAATGCCTCACATATTGATACAGGCTTTGGCCTTTTTGATCTCAATTATGGTGCTACTTACTCGCGTGAAAAGACAATACAAAATCCGGATACCAATATCGGGATGGAGGGAAGCCGTGAAGTTGGCGCGATTTTTGCCAATGCTGATTATAAACCGGTTGATTGGCTGACACTGAGCGCGGGTCTACGCTACCAAAGCTATCAAACACGCGATAAAAGCGAAAATTCCACGATTGACGGTCTTGATGGGTCACGTTTGTCACCAAGGCTGGGCGTGATGGTTGAGCCGCTTGACGGCTTCCAGATCTTTGGAAATTATGCACAAGGCTGGCGCCCGCCAAGCATCCGCGAAACGCTTTTCAATATGCCTGGTCTGATTGAACCAAACCCGCTTTTGAAGCCGGAGCGCTCTAAAAACTACGAAATCGGTGTCAATTATCTCAATGACAATCTGTTGCTTGATGATGATAAATTACGTCTCAAACTGTCTTATTTTGATAATAGCTATGATGATTATATTGTCAGAACCTATGGTAACCGTGCCGGTCTGCCTTATCCTTATCGGGTCTATGCCAATATTGACGGGGCAAAATTCAAAGGTTTTGAAATTTCTGCCTCTTATGATGCAGGTATGTTTTTTGCCGATGCCAATTTCAACCGCTACACCAATGTGAAATATTGCTATGCAACGAAAGCGGGTGAAGATTCTGCCTGTAATGACAGCACACCACCCGATGATTATCAAAGCATCTATGTGCCGCCTGTTTATAGCGGCTCGCTGACATTGGGCGCACGTTTTCTTGATGAAAGCCTGACAATTGGTGGCCGTGTTAACTTTGTCGGTGATCGCGCCTTGAAACGCAGCGGCGTCGGTATGGTTGAGAGCGAGTGGCGCTCCTATCAGGTTTACGACACTTTCGCTTCCTATAAGCTGAATGAGAATTTCTCCTTCAATGCCAGTATCGAAAACATCTTTGATCTCTATTATCTTGATGCGATGAGCGAAGCATTGACCCCTTCGCCGGGTCGTACTTTCCGCTTGAGTGCGACAGCGCGATTCTGATCTTTTTATAAAATCCCCAAGGCAGAACCATTCTTGCCTTGGGGATATCCTCTTTCATAAACCATGTTTAATTTTAAACATGATCTTTTTTATCATATTAACTTGATAAAAAATCCTGAAACAGATATGGGAGAAAAGACGGTAGGGCAAAGATTATATCAGATAAACAGTGTCCGGCTCAATAAACGTGCATGTTTGTCAATCTGGTCTGATCGCAGGAACCTCGCAATGGCACTTCTCAGCCATAGTTTCACTCATCTTTACGGATCGGAAAAAGGTCGTCTCAAACGATTTATCGCACGTATTGTCGGTAATAATGCAACAGCTGACGATTTGGTGCAGGATGCCTTCTCAAAGTTGATCGATGCATCCGACAAACAAAAAATTCATGAGCCTGCCGCCTATCTGACCCGTGCCGCCCGCAATCTCGCCCTCAATCATCTGCGCCATTTGCAACAAGGTATTGAGGTCACAATTGACGATCAGATATATCTCGCCATTGCAGATCGTAAACCATCACCGGAAATGGAAGTGCTTTACCGGCAGGAGCTACGCCGTTTGTTGACGGCACTTTCAAATTTGCCGCCACGCAGACGCGAAATTTTTATTATTCACCGTTTCGAAGGTGCAACTTATAGCGAGATTGCCGAGAGGTTTCAGCTATCGCGCCGTACTGTCATCAATCATATTTTTAATGCCCTTAATGATCTTGATCTGGCATTAGGGCCTGATTTTTTACAGTTTCCTTAGTAAGTTATTACTGCTCGAGTGTCTTTATTCATAAGACATTGCCACCTACTGGTGGTTTATTGCAATAAATTTGGCGAATTATTAAACCGGATGCACCTTTATGGTTGATGATCACCGATCCCCGCTCATACGTGAAGCCCTGCATTGGTTTGCAGTGCTCAGGGATGATGGTGCCACCGAAAAAGATTATCAGGCGTTTGAACAATGGAAAAGCCAAAGCGCTGAACATGAGGCTGCATGGATGCGTGCCAGTACGCTCTGGTCTGCCTTTGCACCGGTTGAAGCAGAATTGCGCCAGACACGCAGAACCAAACTCAGCAGGCGCGCTTTCATCAGTTCAAGTCTTGGCCTGTTTGGCGCTGCCGGGGGCGGTTATTTATTTTACCGCAACGGCATGTTTGCTGATTATGCTACCAATGCAGGTGAATTGAGAACATTGACTTTAACCGACGGTTCAGTGGTTGATCTGGGCAGCCGCTCGGCATTATCGGTTAATTATTCGGATGCCGGTCGCCACCTGACACTGCATTGGGGTGAAGCCTATTTCAACGTGGTGCCTGAACGCCGCCCCTTCATCGTCAATGCCAATGACGGGCAAACAACCGCGCTTGGCACTTCCTTCAATATCAAAGCCGACCACCAGCTTGTCACCGTTGCCGTAACCCAACATCAGGTTGAGATAGCTTTGCCCAATCTGCCGGCAAAACGCTTAAACAGTGGTTGGCAACTGGCCTATAATGGCGATGAAATTTTGGCAGCACAAGCTGTCGACATCAACAATGTCGATGCATGGCGCCGGGGACGGCTGATCTATCACAACGAAGCTTTAAGCAGTGTTCTCAATGATATCGAGCGATATCGCGGTGGTTTTATCATCCTCACGGACAAGAGGTTAGGGCAAATGCTGGTCAGTGCTGCATTCAGTACCGCTTCAGCCGATGCAGCCCTTGATTCAATTGCGCAGACCTTACCCATAAATGTTTCAAGGGCAGGTAATCTCGTCATTATCTCCGGTCGTTAAATTTTAAAAATAAATAACAAATCTGCTTGGTAACTTGTAGCTACCCGCGTGTCATACATATGAGAGCCAATAAACGGCACTCTTACCGATGACATTCGCCAATGGCGGAAATGTGAGGGGCTATAATGATGGAATACACGCAGTTGACCGGTAAGGTTTTAACCGCACAACACACATGTTTAACGCAGCCAACAAGCAGAAAACTTGCCTGCCTGATGGCAGCACTGATGATGACAACCAGTCTTTCAGTTGTGATGAAACCTGCCATTGCTGTTGCCCAGTCAACAAATAATGAGCGCCATTTCACTATTCCCGCCCAATCACTCTCTACTGCATTGCTGGCATTTTCCAATGCAAGTGGTGTCGATATTTTCTTTGATCAGAACGATATCGGCACCCGCACAACAAGCGGTCTCAACGGCAGATATACGGCACAAGCAGGACTGGCGCGGTTGCTTGCTGGCACCGGTCTTCGCTATCATTTTACCAATGCCAATTCCGTCACCATCAGTGACCGTGTTTCCAACAGTCATGACACCGCCGCACGTGTCAATGACGGCTCGATTTTACTGGACACGATCACTGTACACGGTCAGGTTCAACCGGAAAATGCACCCTACATGACTGCCGGTTCAACGGCTTATGTGTCAGCAGAAGATTTAAGCCGCCTTCCCTCCAGCAGTCAGGGTGATCTTTTCAAATCAACACCGGGTGTCGTTTCCGCAGGCAGCCGCTCCGGTCAGGGTTTGAATATCAACATTCGCGGCCTTCAGGGCATGAACCGCGTTGCAACCTTGATTGACGGCACGCAACAATCCACCTCCAGCTATACCGGTTATCGCGGGCAAACCAGCAGTGTGTTTGTTGATCCCGATCTGATTGCCGGTATAGATATCACCAAAGGTCCAAGTGATGGCCCGCTTGGTAATGGTGCAATGGGTGGGGTTGTGAATATGCGCACTCTCAATGCGCGTGATGTTGTGGCGGAAGGCAAAGAATATGGTGCCCAAATCAAAGCCACAATGGGCAGCAATACCAAAACACCACCGGCGGTTAATACCTACGAACAGCTCAAAGATGCGCCTTCATTTTTAAATGGCGACAGTTTCAACGGCTCAATTGCTGCTGCTACCGTTCAGGATAATTATGAATTTCTGGCAGCTGTTACCCGCCGTAAAACCGGCAACTATTTTGCCGGTAAAAAAGGCGGAAAACTGCTTGCTGATGATACTGGCGCATTATCACCGGTTCCACCGGGCGGTGAAGTTTTCAACACGTCGGAAGATTCCTTCTCGGTGCTTTTAAAAGGCAAAGCGCATTTCAATGAAGATACATCATTGGAATTAAGCTATATGCGTTATGAAAATAAACATGGGGAATTGGATGATTTTCCTTATGTTTACGGTTTCATCCCGCCAAGTCAGAAAGACCTGAACCGCCGCAAAGTGGATACTTTGACCGCCAAGCTGGCGCATAATCCTTCCGATAATCCTTATATTGATCTGCATGTTTCCTCATGGCTGACCAATGTCAAACGGGAGGCACCTATCAGCCTCGAAGGAAGTGCTGATGTCAAAACTTATGGCGTGGAAATTTACAATAACTCCAGTATCGAAACTGCGCTTGGCCATTTGGCACTGACCTATGGCGCGCAGATTTCTTTGGAAGATTCAGACGGAGATGAACTCTATGATTCATATTCATGGGATCCATCGCAAACATATTTGATCAGTGCCGGGCCGACAGGAAAAAGGCGTCTTGCCAGTGTTTTCAGCCGTGCCAATTATGATGTGACAGACTGGCTTAGTTTTGGCGCGGGGCTTCGTTATGATACTTATAAAATCGAACAAGGCGGCGGTGCTTTGGCACATTATGGCGATAAAAACGGCTCCCGTTTGAACCCGTCTTTGTCAGTGACTGTCACCCCTTGGGAAGGCATCCAGTTTTATGGTCATTATGCGCAAGGCTGGCGCCCGCCGGCTCTGCGTGAAACAAGCTTCCAGCTCGGAACCATTCTTTATCCCAATCCCGATCTGAAGCCTGAAAAGGCCGAGAATTATGAAGCCGGCATCAATGTAATGCGCACGGATATCTTTACCGACGGCGATAATTTGCGTGTGAAAGCCAGCTATTTCCATAATAAATACAAAGATTATATCATCCGCGACTCCATCGCTCAAAACTGGTCCGAGCCACGCCATTGGGCCAATATCCCAAGCGCTACATTTGAAGGGCTGGAGCTCTCCGTCAAATATGATACGCAACGCATATTCATTGAAACCGGACTGACCAGATATTCCAAGGTCGAGTTTTGCCACCAGCTGACAGGTTGTGATTCAAAAGCTATCGGCATTGATTATGGCAGTAATTATATTCCGCCAAAATATTTGCTGACACTGAGTGGCGGTGTTCATATGTTTGAACAAAAACTGACTGTGGGCGCGCGTGCAACATTTATAGGTGAACGCGCTTTGAGCGAGTCAATGGGATTGGGCTATGTAACCCCGACGCTTTGGCCTAAGCGAACAATTGTCGACCTGTTTGGTAATTATAAATTCAACGAGACCGTCTCTTTGAATTTCAATGTCGAAAACCTGACAAACCAGTATTATCTGGATCCGCTTTCATTCACACGGGCACCTGCACCGGGGCGCACGATCAGAGCAGGCTTGACTGCCAAATTTTAATGATAAAAATGCCGGACATGTTCACAGCTTGTCCGGCATTTTTAATTATTTGATTTCAATTTTTCAGGTGGATGGATTGAAACTTCATCATTGTCATCAATAAAAATCCGGTGCCCTGCACCTTCAAGATCTTCATATTGACCATTTTTCAGTGTCCAGAAAAAAGCAGCCAGTGCAATGCCGCCTAAAATCAGCGCGATTGGTATCAAAAAAATCAGGCTGCTCATCAACAACCTCCATAAAAATCCAAAAATGTCAGCTTTTGGCAACCGGTTTTAATGAACCGGCTTTCAATCGCAACGCATTGGCTACAACCATGATTGACGAAACAGACATTGCCAAGGCGGCAATAAGTGGTGTGACATAGCCTGCCACCGCAACGGGTATAGCGATAGCATTATAAATAATCGCCAGCACAAAATTCTCCCGCACCAATTTTGCCGAAGCTTGAGCAATCGACAATGCAGCGGGAACTGCAGCAAGACTCTTGTGCAGAAAAACAAAATCAGCAGCATTGCGTCCGATATCTGCCGCGCTGGCAGGTGCCATAGATACATGGGCTGCGGCCAATGCAGGTGCATCATTCAACCCGTCCCCAACCATCAATGTATGATAGCCCTCGACTTTGAGCCCGTTCAAGCGGGAGACTTTATCGGCGGGCAACAGACCCGCAGCATAATTATCAATATGTAATTGGTTACTAACCTGCAAAACAGCTTTTTCCTGATCACCGGATAATAAAAGAACTTTTATTCCTGCTTGGTGAAGTTGCCGGATCGCCTCATCAGCAAAGGGCCGCAACTCATCTAGAAATGCAAATGATGCCGCACATTTTCCGTTACATGAAAAAACAGTGCCGCTCATTTTATCCCCTTCAATATCTGAAAGTGCCCAATCGGCTCGGCCAAGCCGGTAGGTATCTTCACCAATTCGCGCCTGCAATCCGAAACCTGCATATTCCTGAATAGACAAGAACAGGATTTTGTCTTGTAAATCGTCAAGTTTGCGCGCTATCGCTTTGGAATAAGGATGATTGGATTGGCGGGCCATTGCGGCAGCGATAGTGAGCTTATCAGCAGTTATCGGTATAACTTGCGCGACCGGTGAGCCCAATGTCAGCGTTCCTGTTTTGTCGAAAACAACTGCATTCACGGCATTCATACGTTCAATCGCCGAACCGTCTTTAACCAAAATTCCATTTTCAAACAAACGTTTGGCAGCCACAACCTGCACAATCGGTACAGCAAGACCAAGCGCGCAAGGACAGGTAATAATCAGCACCGCAATGGCAATGGTAATAGCTTGATGCCAATCACCAGTTGCAATAAGCCAACCGATAAAAGTGAGTAACGCCATAGAATGGACAACAGGTGAATAAAGTTCCGCCGCACGATCGGCAATGCGCCGATAATGGGCGCGGCCGTCTTCTGCCGCCTCCATCAAACGCAGCATTTGTGCAAGAAATGATGTTTTGGCTGTGGCCGTTGCCCTTATGATCAATGGCGCAGTTAAATTAAGCATGCCTGCTTGCACCGCCATGCCAGGCTCAACACGTCGCGGTGCAGTTTCGCCAGTTGCAATCGCACAATCAAGTTCGGAAATACCTTCAGCAATTTCGCCGTCAACCGGCACACGATCGCCGGCTGCCAGCACCATACGCATCCCGGTTTTGATTGCATCAACCGGCAAATAAGAACGGCCGCCATCCTCATTTTCAATTGTTGCGCCATTTGGCACGAGACGTATAAGCCCTTCCACGGCACTGCGGGCTTTTTCCCGCATCATATAATCCAAAGTACGGCCGATAAGCAGAAAGAAAATCAATGATGTGGCAGCATCAAAATAAGCATGCGTGCCGTTATGAACCGTATCGTATAAACTCAACAGATAGGCAAGAATGACACCGATAGAAATCGGCACATCCATATTTGTACGCCCGTGCCGCAATGCCGCCCATGCCGATTGGAAATAAATCCGGCCGGAATAAAGCAGACATGGCAGGGCAATAAATGCTGAAATCCAATGAAATGCATGACGGGTTGCCGGATCGGCGCCAGCCCAGACGCCAACGGAAAACATCATCACATTCATTGAGCAGAAACCGGCAACCGCTAAAGCCAGTACCAGACGTCTGAGTTCCGGATCACGATTTTTTCGTTCTGCTTCGGTGAAATTAGCAGCAAAACCGATCTCTTCCAATGCAGCTACAAGATCAGGGGCTTGATCTGCATGCCAATGCACATTGACCCGTTTGGTGGATAGATTAACCCGAACACGCTCCACACCTTCAAGCTTTCGCATACCGGTTTCAATAGCACGGATACAATTGGCACAGTGGATAGCGCCGACGGACAATTCGCTTTCAAAAATGCCGCCACTGATTTCACGGCTGGCGATCAATTGCTCTTCGACACGCGGATTTTTAATCATGGCCATGAGGGGCTGAGCACGGGCCGAACAACATGTCATCTGATGGCCTTATAGCAATGCCAGCTGGCATGCCCCAATAGCGGAAAGATGACAATCATGCCGAGAAAGCCTGTGGCAAAACATAGTATAAAAAGCCCGACGACAATCGCGCCCCAAACCAACATGACCGGCAGGTTATTCCACACAAGCGACATGCTGGTGCCCATGGCAGTAAAACAATCTGTTTCTTCTGCCAGCAACATCGGAACCGCAAACATACTGATGGCAAAACCAAAAGAGGCAAACAGCCCGCCAACACAAATACCGGTAACCAACAAAGCCCAGCCCTCCAATGTTGTGAAAAGCATGATCACAACACCTTCGACCCCCGGAAAAGGATTGAGCCCAAAAAAAAGCGCATAAATAATAACCGCAGAACGCATCCATAAAAGCATCAGGCCACACAAGATTACACCTGTGAACCATAGCTGTGAACCGGAAGCGGCGCGCACCATGATCATGCGCATAAAACTGACCGGTTGCCCCTCTTCCAGATCACGGCTTTTTTGATAAAGCCCCAATGCAAATAATGGCCCGGTCACCATAAAACCCGCAATGGCCGGAAACAAAATATAATCAAGATGAAACCGCAACAGCCCCCAGACAACGCCCAGAGAAACCGCAAACATCAACATGCCGTAGGTCAAACTGCCCAGCGGTTTTCGCCATAAGTTCCGCCAGCCCGCGACCAACCAGTCAAAGGCCGCCGTTAGGGGTAAATGCCGGTTATTACGCCCCACCAATGGTGGCTCTGTCATTTGCGCTTGTTCAATCATCATGATGGTTCCGCCTTTAACAAGAAGAGCGCGCGGCACGATGCGCGCCGTCGCTGCCTGACTTGGCATGAGGTACACAATCCGGTTGCGATTGAATCGCAACAAAGATCAAATGAGCATTGGCAACCACAAATAAAACCACCACAAAAAGCGCGATTAAAATTGCGGTTATGCGCCAATGATTGCGTGTTTTCACAATTGTCGTTGTCATGGTGTTTGCGAACCCAGCGACAACACATAGGCCGTCAAAAGCTTGATTTCGGCAGGACTGAAACGGCCTTCCCATGAGGGCATCTGCCCTTGGCGACCATAATACACAGATGTATAAACCGACTGAAGATCGCCCCCGTAAATCCAGTGTTTATCGCTTAAATCCGGTGCACCGACATCTGTGCTGCCTTGCCCCTCATCACCGTGACAGGCACTGCAATTATCAGCGAAGATTTTCTGCCCCGCATTGATTTTTGCAGCCTCTTGCGCATTCATTTCAAGGCCGGATAGCGAACGCACATAGGCAACGACTTCCAGAATTTCACTGCGCAGCAAAACCTCTTCTTGTCCAAAACCCATCATTTGCGACATCCGTGTGTCTGGGTGGGCTGAATTGATGCCGACACGGATTGTTTCAGCAATTTCATCCGGCTCCCCGCCCCACAACCAGCTGGAAGTTGTAAGGGCAGGAAAGCCGGCGCCCCCGGTTCCGCCAGTACCGTGGCAGACCGAACAGTTATCCGCAAAAAGCGTGCTTCCAGTAGCTTTCACATGTGCCATCAATTCAGGATCGCCCGAGATATCGCCAATTTCTTTTTCTGCAATCTGATCCATCCATACAGCGCGTGAAACAGCTGCCGCCTGAACTTTCTTTGCGACTGTATCTCGCTGATCAATGCCGAGCAGTCCTTTGGTATAGGTCACGCCCAATGGCCATGCAGGCATCAGCACCCAATAAACAATGCCGAAAAGCGTCGTCACAATAAGAAAGAATTTTACAACGCGCGGAACCGGATTATCCAGCTCTTCAATACCATTCCACTCATGGCCGGTTGTTTGCTGGCCGGTCACCGGATCAAGTTTTTTAATAGCCATAACAATGCCCCGACTAAGCCTTTGGACGATCGTCTTGATCTAGAATGGCGTATTTTGCCCGCTTGAACTGCTTTTGATTGGCGGGTCGCAAGGCGTAAATCAGCACACCTATGGCCATTGCAATCAGATAAAACAGCCCCCAGCTCTTGGAAAGGGCGACTAAAAATTCATGATTAATTTCCATCGCCTAACTCCGTTCGTTCTGCTGTTTCCAGATAGGCTGCATCCGTCAACTTGCCCAAAATTTGTAAATAGGCGACAAGCGCATCCATCTCGGTCAAGCGCTCTGCATCGCCGTCAAAAACGCGGATATTGGTGTTTTCACCGTAACGCTCAACCACCCCTTCAGCGCGTGAGCTGTCAGGATGTGCCTGCCCATAAGTATCCGCTTCAGCATTGATGATCATCTCGTCGGTGTAAGGCACACCCACTGCACGTTGCGCAGCCAAATGATTGGACATGTCATCAATCCGCAGCGTATTTTTCATCAGCCACCCATAACGCGGCATGACTGATTGCGGCACCACATCGCGCGGATTGATCAAATGTGCCACGTGCCATGCATCACTGTATTTGTCTCCCAGCCGCGCCAGATCAGGGCCGGTGCGTTTGGAACCCCAAAGCATGGGATGATCATAAGAAGATTCCACCGCCAATGAATAAGGGCCATAGCGCTCCACTTCATCACGCAAAGTGCGTATCATCTGCGAATGGCAGGCATAGCAGCCTTCACGAATGTAAATATTGCGTCCTGCCAGTTCCAGCGGCGTATAGACACGCATGTCCGGCGCGTCTTCAACCGTTTCATTGATGGTAAAGAGCGGAGCAATTTCGACAAAGCCGCCGATCGATGCCACCACTATGATAGCCACCACAAAGCCGATGGCACTTCTTTCCAGCTTCCCGTGAAGTTTAGACATTATTACTCTCCCGCCTGCGCCCAAACAGCATTGGCCGGTACATCAGCAGACAAAGTGGTGTCAGCCGCGATTTGGCGCGCCATGCGGATAGTCATCCAGATGTTATAGGCACAAACCACAGCTCCGCTTAGGAAGAACAAACCACCTACCGCCCGCGCGATATAGTAAGGATGCATCGCCTCCATACTTTGGATAAAGGAATAGCTGAGCGTGCCGCTTTCATTATAGGTGCGCCACATCAGGCCTTGAATGATGCCCGAATTCCACATTGCAAAAATGTAGATAAATGTGCCTGTGAGCGCGAGCCAGAAATGTACTTCGACAAGCTTTGGCGAATACATGGTTTTGACTTTCCACATCCAAGGCACAAGCGCATAGAATGAGCCGAATGTAATCATTGCAACCCAGCCAAGCGCTCCCACATGCACATGCCCAACCGTCCAATCAGTATAATGCGACAGTGAATTGACGGGACGGATTGCCATGAACGAACCTTCAAATGTGGTCAGTCCGTAGAAGACCGCCGACACCATCATGAAGCGCAATGTTGCGTCATCCCGAACCTTGCCCCATGCGCCGTTTAGTGTCGCCAGCGCATTGCCCGCAGATGCCCATGAGGGAACCAGCAATACGATGGAAAATGTCATGCCGAGTGTTTGCACCCAATGCGGCAAGGCCGTGTAGTGGAGGTGATGCGAACCGGCCCACATATAAAGAAAGGTGATGCCCCAGAAACCGATAATCGACAGCCGATAGGAATAAACCGGTCGCTCTGCCCGCTTTGGCAAATAATAATACATCATGCCCAAAAAACCGGCCGTGAGGAAGAAGGCCACCGCATTGTGCCCGTACCACCACTGCGTCATCGCATCCTGAACACCGGAAAACAGCGAATAACTCTTGGCTTGCCCCCATGAAATAGGCACAGCAAGATTATTGACAATATGCAGCAAGGCGACCGCCAGAATGAACGCCATATAATACCAGTTGGCGACATAAATATGCGGCTCCTGCCGGCGGCGCAACGTTCTTAAGTAAATGCTGAAATACACAACCCAGACGATCACCAGCAGAATATCCGCATACCATTCAGGCTCGGCATATTCTTTGGATTGAGTAATACCGAGCGAATAACCGGTCACTGCAAGAATACAAAACAGGTTATAGCCAAGCAGCACGAACCAAGGGCTGATCTGATCCGGCAGACGTGCACGGGTGGTTCTTTGCAAGACATGAAAAGATGTTGCAATCAGACCATTGCCGCCAAAGCCAAAAATCACCCCTGTTGTATGTATCGGCCGCAGACGGCCAAAACTTGCCCATGCTTCGTCGACAAAGGTGAGCTCCGGCCATGCCAGAAGGGCAGCCACCCAAACGCCGACAAACATACCAAGCAGCGCCCAGGCAACAGAAATCACAATCCCCGCACGTGTCGGATCGTCATAATATTGCGTGAAACTTTCCGGTGATGGCTCCGGCTCGTAAAGGCCCGATAAAACTTTAAAAATCAACCCGACACAAAAGGCCAGAATGATAAAACCATGCACGGCCAGCGGGTCATGTCTTCCGGCGACAGCAAGTGCAAGGCCGGCCAAAGCAAAAATAAGCAGTATAGCCACCGCCCATTTGCGCTGGAACACAGTAATATTCGCTATCATAAGTGCTACTCCTGCAAGCCGTCAGCTTCAGCAAGCAACAGAGCGATTTCTGCACCAATCTGCATGTCATCAACAGCACCAATCGCGTGGTAGCGAATGATGCCTTGACGATCGATCAGTACCAAACTGGGTGTGCCACGTAATTTATAAGCTGCCATCGTCTGCGGAATGGCGCTATCAGCGCATGGGCGATCGACGGCAATGGGAAAACGCAAACCATATTCATGAATGAACGCTTCAAGAGATACAGGGCTCATGGCAGCATGATGTTCAAAAACCGTATGGACACCGATTACTTCAACATCCTGTTTTGCAAATAACTGGCTGATCTTTTGCGCCTGCGGCAGACCATGCTGAACACATCCGGGACAAAGCATTTGAAAAGCATGGAGCACCACCACTTTTCCGCGCAATGATTTCAAACTCAACGGCGTTGCGGTGTTGAACCATTGTGCAACAATGAGTTCCGGAGCGGACTGACCCTTCATGGCTATCACTTCCTTGTGCATCACAACCAAACTGGCAGGTGGTGTCTGTGATCAGACAAATCCACCGCGCCGCACAAAGCCTAGCTGAATGGGGTAACACAAAAGAGTTCCAGTTAAGGAAAGCCGTATAGGCCAGCCTAATGTATAAATAAGTTCATTAAATTAATAACTTAAGTTAAAGCTTGCCACAAAAACAAAGAGCATGACAAGCCATAATACTGCCTTTTTCGAAAACTTCACAAAGCTGCTAAAGCTATGATTCAATCGGAAACAACCGCTTCATTTTCTTTTGCAATGATGCGCATGATAGTCCGGTAAGACACATTATATTTTGAAGCTAAGGTTTGGATTTTTTCCTGTTTTGTGTGAACTGCATGGTGAATTTCCTGTGCCTGAAGGGCCGATATACGCGGCGGACGGCCAAGCTGTATACCTTTATTGCGCGCTGTCTCGAGGCCTGCGCGGGTGCGTTCACTGATAAGCGAGCGCTCAAACTCAGCCAAGGCTGCCATCATATGAAAAACTAAGCGCCCACTGGAAGAACTTGTATCAATATTCTCATTCAATGAGCAAAGTTCAACGCCACGTAATCCAAGTTCTGCCAGAAACTCAACCAATCCGATCAGTGTTCTGCCGATTCTATCCAAACGCCAGACAACCAGAACATCCCCACGTTGCAAATATGCAACAACCTTATCTAATCCTTCACGCGAGAAGGTGGCTCCAGAAATGCCCTCATCGGTAAAAATGTGATCACAATTGGCTTTTTTAAGCGCCTCAATTTGCATATCCACGCGTTGTTCGCCGGTTGAAACCCGTGCGTAACCTATTCTCATTCCCATGTTTTTCTGTATTGACCTCGACTTTATTCGTGTTCTGCACAATCCGGTGAAAACATCAACGTGCACAAGATTGCTACTAATGAACGCAAAGCCAAGGAAGGCAACCATTGGTAGCAAAATAGTGTTGACATAAATGATCCTTTACGCCGCACGACTGTATCCCCCTGATCAACTTGCGAAAATGCCGTGAATCCGGCATATATTCGACGCATTTTTGAATTATCTTAGGAATGACAAAAAGGATGGTTTTTGACCACAGCTCTTGTGGGTAAAAAAGAATTTCATAAAACTAAAATAATCCTTTTAGATCAATTAGTTCTAAAAATAATTACTAACTTCATAAGCATCCTCACGCCCCCGGCATTTTTGTCTTTGGGGGTCTGAATGTTCGATGAATTTGATACTTTTGACCATCAATATGTGCTGGAAGTGGCTTCTGCCATCGATTCAGCTCGCATGTCATTCCATATTCAAGGCATCCATTGTGCGCAAAATCGCCATGATATTCTTTATCACGAGTGTCTTGTCCGCATGGCTGCACCAAATGGCGAGCTATATAACGCCAGCGAATTTGTCCCTGCCTTGGAAGTTTTGCAGAAAACTTCTTTGCTTGATCTCCACATGATCGGAGAGGTGCTCAATCGGCTCGAAGCAGATCAAACAGCCGTTTTGGGTTGTAACATCAGTGCAGATACTGTTTCCGGCGAAAAAGAATGGCCTCTTATTCTTGATCAAATCCAAGATCGTAAGCATCTAACGCAACGCTTGGTTCTTGAGATTATCGAAACCCGCCCACTTGGGATTTTGAGTACTCTGGCAGATCGGTTAGAGGAGGCACAAAGCTTAGGTTGCCGCATCGCAATTGATGATTTTGGTGCCGGTTATCTACCCCCTATCCAGCTCTATTCACTTAACCCGGATATTATCAAAATCGATGCCGGTTTCATTTGGGCCACACGTCAAGATGATAGCTGGCTGAACAGCATCCACCATTTTGTACAATTTGCGACGTCTTTCGCACCCATAGTGGTTGCCGAAGGTATTGAAACTGAATCTGACCTGATACGCGCCGAGAAAATTGGTTTTACTCATGTCCAAGGCTGGCACCTGTCCAAGCCTGTCTCATTGCCGGCAATGAGGAACATCTGAAACATGTCAAATTCCATCGGAAAAAGCATAAAAGGTCTTTTGTCAAAAAAATTCTGTCTGCTGTCTGGCATGACTTTCTGGTTCAAATAAAAACCCGCTTACCTGCTGGTAAGGACCATTTACAATTTGATGAAGCAGCAAATAAAAACTGTTACAGTGAAAATGTAGAATTACCGATATGTCCGCAATGCCTTGATGCAAAACGACTCTTCAGTTGTGCCCGCTGGCCGGATTGCGGCTGTCCAGATGGCACCAGAGACGTGTTTTGTCAGGGCAAGACTGTACCATGCCAATGTGTGGACAAAGATCAATCTCACAGGCATTCTTTTTCGTCAGAACGTCTGCATAGTTCATTGATCACCGCAAGCTATGTGGCGCCAGCGTTGTTATGGATGTCACTGGCATCATCCCGCGCGTCATCTCAGTTATCTTTCACATCATATTCAAGATCACTGCCACCAGCACGACTTAATTCCGGCGGCTGATAAGCGTTTAAACTTACTGAATATGTTCAGAATTGCTTAAATCTAACAGTAGAAAATTTAAGCAATTCAACTCGTCCCAAAGCAATATTTATTTAATAAAACGAATAATATTGCAAACTTTGTTTCATTTGGAGGTCATTATGAAATTTAAATCTACCCTATTATCCACTGTATTTTCAGCCGTAGCTATTCCAGCTGTTTATGCTGCCGATGCGGTTGTTTATACAGAACCTGTACCCGTAGCTGTTGTTGATACATTTTCGTGGACTGGGGGATATATTGGTTTAAATGCCGGATATGCCGGCGATAAATTCAAACACCCATTCACATCAACATCAGTACCACAAGTGAATGCACCAGAATCTCAAGTCATGGCGCTCAGAGCAGCGGGCGGTAGTATTGTAAACTCTGGTTCTGCGGACATTACGGCAAGTGGTTTTGCTGGTGGCGTGCAAGCAGGTTACAACTGGCAATTCGACAATAATTTTATTGTCGGTATTGAAGCCGACTTCCAAGGCTCAAACATGAAGGGTGAAATCAAACTTCATCAAGATGATATGCAGGTAAAAGCCGGCACCAAAGTCAACTGGTTTGGTACAGTACGCGCCCGTCTCGGCTACACACCTGTTGAGCGTTTCATGGTTTATGCAACAGGTGGTCTGGCTTACGGCAAGGTCAAATCCTATGCTGATGCTTCGAATGGCTATGAATCAGAAAGCCTTTCAAAATCCAAAACCAAAGCAGGTTGGACAGTTGGTGCCGGTGCAGAATATGCCTTCACCAACAATTGGACACTGAAAAGCGAATATCTCTACACCGATCTTGGCAAGACCACTTTAGCCAATTTCTCGGATGATTGGGGCACGCATTTCAAACTGAAAAATGATGTCAGTTTCCATACTGTACGTGTTGGGCTGAATTATAAATTCTAATTTCAAACCAGCAGTAATAGAAGCCGCCCTGCTCCAGTCGGGCGGCTTTTTTCATCAATCAATTATCAAGCTTGTTTGACAATCATATCACGCGGCATGTCGGAGAGGACTTCAGCGCCTGTCGAGCGCATGATCACGATCTCTTCCTGACGTACGCCAAACTCTTTCGCCAGATAAATACCTGGCTCGATCGAGAACACCATGCCTTCTTCCAAAATCACATCGGACGTGCCGGTGATGTAAGGCGTTTCATGCACATCCAACCCCAAACCATGGCCGGTACGGTGCAGGAAATAGTCGCCAAAACCTGCCTGTGTAATGTGATCACGCGCTGCACGATCCACTTCACAAGCTTTGACACCCGGCTTGGCGGCGGCGATTGCTTTTGCTACTGCTTCATTCACAATATCAAACACTTGCGTGAATTTCTCTGTTGGTTCACCAAAGAAACCGCTGCGGGTCATGTCGGACGGATAGCCGTTCAATCGCGCACCAATATCGATCATCACAGCATCGCCGCTTTGTAACTTGGTTGCGCCGGTATGATGGTGTGGATAAGCACCATTTTCACCAAAGCAAACGCTGACGAAAATAGGCCGTGCGCTATTAGCCTTGAAATGATCACGAATAACAGTTGCTACTTCCAGCTCTGTAATGCCGAGTTTCAATGCATCATAGCCTGCCTGCATGGCAGCATCATTCAACAAGGCGCTGGCTTTGAGCAGAGCATATTCATGCTCGTCTTTATGCGCACGCAGATGGCCAACGGTGTCATTGGTAAATTTGCGCGCTGTGTGCGGAACATTGTCCAAAACCAGCAAGGCGAAATCCGCACGCATGGTTTCATCCAATGCTATCACCGGATTGGCTGGCAGTTCGCAAGCGCTAACCAGTTCGTTAAAAGCGGCAATCGGTCCATCGGCATCCGCCCAAGTGACAAATGGCAGATCGGTTTTATTGCGTGCGCTATCCGCATTCAAAACAGGCATCAAAAAGCCCGCATGTTTTTGCGAAACGAGCAGCATTACAGCGCGTTCATCGCCATGCGGATCAACGCCGCTCATATAAATCATATGCGTCGAAGGCCCGATCACCACCAGATCGGTGCCGGTTGCAAGCATTTGCTCACGCAATGCCGCAATACGCTTTTCGTTTGAAAAAGACATGTTCAAATTCCTGATCTCAAAAGTTCGAGGGCTGCAATACAGCCCTCGAAACCTTTGATTTTTAGTTTTTGGTCACAAGACGATAATAAACAAAATCAGCAATCGCGCCATTCACATAGCCGTTTACTTTGTTGTTCATCGGAACCTGATAGGCAGCCTGAAACATAACGACAATCGGCGACTCTGCCTGAACGCGTTTTTGCAGTTCAGTATAAAGCTCTTTACGCTTTTCTGCATCTGGCTCGGATAAGGCTTTGTCGGTCATGTCATTGATGTCGTTTGGAACCGCCCAAGCATTGCGCCATGCTGTGGTTGCCTGATAATTCTCGTCGGAATTATCACGGTTATAAGCAAATGCTTTGGCATTGGAATGCGGATCCATGAAGTCCGGCCCCCAATAGAGCAACACGCCATCATGGCTGCGTTCACGATATTTGGTAATGACCTGAGAACCGGTGCCCGGCAGAATGTCGAAATTGATGCCGCCTTCAGCAAAGCTTGCCTGCAAGGATTGAGCCATATCGGCAAAAGGTGCCGAATTGATCACATCAAGCTTCACATTGATCGGTGTTTTAATGCCGGCATCTTTCAGGATCTGTTTGGCTTTTTCAGGGTTGTAGCTATATGGCGTTTCGTCATATGAACCAGGGAAACCCTTTGGCCAGAATGCCTGATGCGGCACCATCTGACCTTTAAGGAAGGTATTGGACATGCCTTCATAATCAACCAGATAACGAGCGGCTTCCCAAACAGCTTTCGGCTGCAAAGCTTCTGATTTTTGGTTGAAAGCGAGGAAGTGAACGGCTGCCTGCGGGAAGCTTTCTACTTTGATATCATCGCTTTTGATACCGGCAATCTGGTCGGCGGTCATATTGCGCGCCATATCAACATCACCTGATGTCAGCAACAATTGCTGCGTCGCAGATTCCGCCACATGACGAATGACAATGGCACGCATCGCAGGTGCGCCTTTGAAATAATCAGGATTGGCGTTCAAGCGTACCATTTCACCCGGCTTATAAGCAGCAAGTGTGAAAGGGCCTGAACCTGCACTGTTGGTGTTCAACCAACCATTGCCCATATCGCCGTCTTTTTCATTGGCCATCACTGTTTTTTCATCAACAATGGAAGCCGGACGGGCAGCCAGTACGTTCAGCACAAAAGCGGATGAGAAATCGCCATCATATTTGAGCACAACCTGACCGTTATCGACTGTAATCATCTCATCGACATTTTCAGGTGTCCAGCCAAGCTGGGTGAGGATGAAAGCCGGTGTCAGATTCAGCTTGATGACGCGGGCAAGCGAAAAGACCACATCTTCCGCACGCACCGGATTGCCGGAGTTGAACTTGGCATTTTCGCGCATGGTGAAGCGGATGGTTTTTGCCGCTTCATCGGCAACCCATTCGGATGCCAGACCTGCTGCCAAAACGCTTGTATCTTCTGCATCATATTGCACCAGACGGTCATAAAGATTGCTGACCAGTTCACCTGATGAAAACTCGTAAGCCTGTGCCGGATCGAGTGCTACAATATCATTGATATTTTGTGCCACCACCAAGGAATGATCCGGCGTTGCCGCCCATGCAGGCTGCATGAACGGCAGTGTCAAAGCGGCCGCCATCAAGGCTGCTTTATAAAATTTCATAAAAATTTCCTCCACTTCAGTTTAAGTGCTGTTGTCAGCGTGTCAGTTGTTGATATGCATCACAAAATTTTGGTCGGCACCTCCGGCACCACCACATTGTTCAAACCGGAATTATTGAAAACGGCCAGTGAGCCAACCCATAATAGGCGGGCTGGTTTATCGCTGCGATTGCCCCATGAATGAGGCGTGATACCGCGATAATGCAGGCTGTCACCTTCAACCATGGTAAATTCCTGCCCGTCGAGACACAGAATGATTGAGCCTTCCAGAATGTAAATCAGCTCGTCGCCTTCATGGCTGACAGCCTCGGCCTCATAACCGGCCGGTGCATTCAAAATGAATGAAGAAAGCTGGTTGCCCGGTAATTGACTGCCAAGCTTTTCATAAAGCAAAGGCGAACCGGCAATCGAAAAGCGCGGGCGGGTGGCCGCTTGGGTAAAGCCCTGCTCCAATGTCGGCTCAGAGATAAAATAATCCAGGTTCACTTCCAGCGCGCGGGCAATACCGGCAAGCGCTGCCAAGGTGGGCGTTGCGAAATCCCGCTCGACCTGACTGAGATAACCAACCGACAAATTGGCGCCATCGCCCAATTGCTGCAATGTCATGCCAAGCTGCTTTCTGCGCATACGGATCAGGTGTCCGATCTGCGTTTCAAGCTCTGATGATGGGCGGCCAAGTTTTTTACTCAAATTTTTCCCTCATAAAAATTTTTTTGATTTAATCAGATTTTTCGTTATTATCCAAGTGAAATTTTGCAAAGAGCATAGTGAAGTAAAGCGCTTTTATCCGGTTTTTTCATTGAAAAACCATAGGAAACGCGCCGGAAATCAATTGTTTGAGCAAAATCAAATGACATGCCTGTGGGAGGCTCAATGATCTTTTTCTTCATGCCGCATGCGGCTGATTCTGGCGGGAGGATTAGCAATGTCTGCTGATCCCTCAGCCTCAAATAGTCTGAATTCTCTGGAAAAAGTCACAGGCAGGCTTGGCCAGACTTTCAAAGATATGAGCTATTTTTTAATCGTCATTCTGGGTACCTTTATCGGCCTTCTGGCGATCACTTTCTTCATCGGCCGTATTGTGCCGATTGATCCGGTGCTCTCAGTTGTCGGTGACCGCGCCAGCAAAGAAGTGTATGAAGCTGCACGCCAAGCCATGGGTCTCGACCGCCCGCTGATCATGCAGTTTTTCTCTTATGTCGGCGATGTTTTCAGCGGTAATCTCGGCAATTCCATTTCCACCGGACGTTCAGTTGCACAGGATTTGGCACGCGTTTTCCCCGCCACTTTAGAAATGGCCACCATCGGCATAATCATTGGTGTGGTGTTTGGCGTACCGATGGGCGTTTATGCAGCCACCCATCAAAGCGGCTGGCTGGATCAGCTGATCCGCGTTTTCGGTCTGCTCGGCTATGCTGTTCCGGCCTTCTGGCTCGGCCTTGTCGGCCTGGCATTTTTCTATGCCCATCTTGGCTGGGTTGCGGGTCCTGGTCGTCTCGATGTTTTTTATGACGGTATGATCGATCAAATCACCGGTCTTTATCTGATTGATGCCATCATCGCGCGGGATTGGGAAATTTTTGCCAATGCTTTTGCGCATCTGATTTTACCATCATTCATCTTGGGCTTTTTCAGCCTTGCCTATATTTCACGTATGACGCGCTCCTTCATGCTGGAGCAGTTGGGGCAAGAATTTGTCACCACAGCGCGCGTGAAAGGTGTGGCGGAATGGCGGGTGATCTGGCGCCATGCGTTTTATCCGATCCGCATTCAGCTCGTTACCGTCATCGGCTTGTCTTATGCGGCATTGCTTGAAGGCTCGGTTATGATTGAAACCGTCTTTTCATGGCCGGGCATCGGTAATTATCTGACGACTGCCTTGTTCAATGCAGACATGAATGCCGTTTTGGGTGCCACATTGGTGATCGGTACCGTCTTCATTCTGATCAACAAATTGTCTGATCTTCTCTATCAGTTTCTGGATCCGAGGGCGCGCCGATGAGCACATTGCACAACTGGCTTTTAGACGACTCGCCTTCTTCGCGTTTTCAGGCACGGATCGGCCGTTTCTGGCGCGTTTTCACCGCTCTTTTGCGTAATCCGCTGACCGTTATCGGCCTGATTATCATTTTGGCATTGCTGCTGATTGCAGCTTTTGCACCGATGATTGCCCCTTATTCACCTATCAGCCAAAACCTCACCGCCCGCTTGATGGCTCCAAGCAGTGAACATTGGATGGGCACAGACGAGCTTGGCCGTGATATCTGGTCACGCGTGGTTTATGGTGCACGCATCACTTTGTTGATTGTCACTATGGTTGGCATCATTGCAGCACCCCTTGGCTTGATTATCGGTGCGGTTGCCGGCTATTTCGGCGGATGGGTTGATCGCGCCATGATGGCGATCACCGATATTTTTCTTTCCATGCCGAAGCTTATCATGGCGCTTGCCTTTGTGGCAGCTCTCGGGCCCGGCATTGAAAATGCCATTATCGCTATCGCGCTCACCGCATGGCCGGTTTATGCCCGTATTGCGCGCGCTGAAACCATCACGTTCAGAGATGCGGAATTTATCGCCGCCGTTCGCATTCAAGGTGCAGGTCACACCCGCATTATCTTGCGCCATGTGCTGCCGCTTTGTGCCTCATCCACAATCGTACGTGTGACGCTCGATATGGCAGGCATTATTTTGACTGCTGCCGGTCTTGGTTTTCTTGGCCTTGGCGCGCAACCACCACTGCCTGAATGGGGCGCGATGATTGCCAGCGGTCGTAATTTCATTCTCGACCAATGGTGGGTGGCAACCATGCCGGGCTTTGCGATTATTCTTGTCAGCCTTGGCTTTTGTTTGCTGGGTGATGGCTTGCGCGATGTGCTTGATCCAAAACAGGGAGGCAAACAATGAGTGCTGCTGAAACAAGCCAACCTTTATTGGACATCAAAAACCTCACCGTGACATTCCCGACCGCACGCGATCCGGTCAATGTTGTCAAAGGCATTTCCTTTCACCTTGGTCGTGAAAAGCTCGGCATTGTGGGCGAAAGTGGCTCCGGCAAATCCATGACCGGTCGTGCCATTCTCAAACTCATTCGAAGCCCGGGCAAGATTACTGCCGACAAGATGAACTTTGACGGCATTGACTTGCTGAACACCTCCGAGCGGCAAATGCGTGCCTTACGCGGCAGCCGTATTTCGATGGTGATGCAGGATCCGAAATTTTCGCTCAATCCGGTGATGACCATTGGTGACCAGATTGCGGAAGCTTTGCAAACGCATGAGAAAATCTCGCGCAAAGAGTTAAATGCCCGCGTCATTGCGATGCTGGAAGCTGTGCGGATCAACAATCCGGCGCATGTCGCCAAGCTTTATCCGCATGAAGTATCCGGTGGCATGGGGCAACGCGTGATGATTGCGATGATGCTGATCCCGAAGCCGGATTTGTTGATTGCGGATGAGCCGACCTCAGCACTCGACGTTTCCGTGCAGGCGCAAGTGCTTGATATTATGGATGCACTCGTTTCAGACAATGGCATGGGGCTTTTGCTTATCAGCCATGATCTTAATCTGGTTGCGCGTTATTGCGACCGTATTATCGTGATGAATAGCGGTGAAATTGTTGAGGAATGTCTGGCGAAAGATCTGCATCAGGCCAAACATCCATATACGCAGGGTCTTCTTGCCGCCATGCCGAAAATTGATGAGGATCGCGACGAGCTACCCGTGCTTGACCGCAGCCTCTGGAGCGCAGGAGCACGTACATGAGTGGTGCGGCCATTGAACTGAAAGACCTGTGTATTTCTTACGGCAGAACGCAGGTTGTGCATGATGTAAATGTATCGGTGGCTCATGGCGAAAGCTTTGCCCTTGTGGGTGAAAGTGGCTCCGGCAAATCGACCATTTTGAAAGCCATCATGGGTCTGGCGCCTGATTGGAGCGGTGAAATCTCCATTCTGGGCAAATCACGCCTCCATGGCGCCGACAAGCAGGCAGCACTGCAATGCCAAATGGTGTTTCAAGACCCTTATGCATCGCTGCACCCGCGCAAAACCATTGATGATTGCTTGGCCGAAGGCATGTCCATTCATGGTTTAAGCGGGCGCGACCAAAAGGTTAAAGACATGCTTGATGCAGTGGGGCTCGATCAACGCTTCCGCTTCCGTTATCCGCACCAATTATCCGGTGGTCAGCGTCAGCGTGTTGCGATTGCCCGTGCTTTGATGCTGGAGCCTAAAGTGCTGCTGTTGGATGAGCCAACTTCTGCCTTGGATGTTTCCGTTCAGGCAGAAATTTTGAACCTTTTGAAACGCTTACGCAAAGAGCGCAACCTCACATATTTGATGGTCACCCACAATTTGCCGGTTGTTTCATTTTTGTGCGACCGGATGGCCATCATGCGCCACGGTCGTGTGCTGGAAATTGCCGATGTCACCCAGCTGAAACAAGGACGTTTCAACAATGACTACGCGCAAGAATTATATGTCACCAGTGGCGGCAACCAATAGGGAAGAGAAAGACATGACCCGTTTTCAAGCAGAATTGACTGCATTTGATAAAGCATTGGCAAAAGCCACCCAGCCGGAACAGCCATTTGAGGCACTTTGGCGTTTGACCGATGCAGTCATTGGTGCAAAACTGTTTACGCTGATGGAAGCCGATATGAAAATCGAGCGTTCGGGGCGTATTTTCACCTCGCATCCGGAAGAGTATCCGGTCTCCGGCAGCAAACCGATTACCTATAATGCTTGGTTTGATGTCGTGCATAAAGAGCGTCGTACATTTGTCGCCAACAACCTCGTCGATATCGACGAGGTTTTTCCTGATGCAGTGCTGATCGGCAAGCTCGGCTGTGCGTCGGTCATCAATCTGCCGATTGTGTTAAATGACACACTTGTTGGTACCGTCAACATTCTGAACGGTGAAAACCACCACACGGAAGAACGTGTGAAACTGGCCAATACTGTATTGTCTATTCCGGCTAAAGCGGCATGGCTTGCCAGCCGCTATATCAAAAACCAGCAGGCATAATTTGGAATAAAATATGCCTCGGAATGCTGAATTCATTTCGAGGCATATAAGTAAATTATCTTATATTTTATAAAAAGAGCCTGCGTCGTTTGCGCATTTATTCTTTCGGCATTTTGATCGACATATCGAGATAATCATTGCTGTAAGCCGTTTTGATATCAAACGGCTTTTCCAGATCGAAATATTTCTCGACCATTTCATAGTCGCTTTTCATCCGCTCGTCATCAAAAACGCCAAGACCAACTTCCGTCGTGGTTTTATCACGCATCAGCTCCTGAATGCGGTTCCATTGATCTTCCTGATTGCTCTTATCCAAGCCGGAAACCTGACTAAGCAAAGCCTCAATGCAAGGGTCTTTATCCTTCACGCAAGTTTCAAAAGCTTTTTGGGTCACTTGCATGAACTTACGGACAGTTTCAGGGTTTTTGTTCAGATAATCCGCATTGACAATAATGGAATTGCCATAAGGGTTGATACCGATATCACGCCAGGCCAAAAAGCCCAGATCATCACCAAATTCACGCACTTTCATGTCGTGTTCGTTATAAAAATCACTGGTGATATCAATGGCACCGCTTTTGAGTGACGCAACTTTTGCCTGCGGAGAAATATTGACGAATTTCACCGAAGCCGGATCAATTTTTACCGCTTCTGCAAACATCGGCCACATCACACGAGAAGCATCCGCTGGCGGATTACCAATTGAATGGCCAGGAAAATCTTCAGGCCCTTTGATGCCTTTGCTTTTCAGCCAATAAAAACCTTGCGGCGAGTTGGTGTAAACCGTCATCAAGGCCACACTATCTGCCCCCTGCCCTTTGGCCAGCAGCACTGTCGGCATATCGGCAATGCCGAATTGTGAGAAACCGGCACCGACTTTTTGTGCAGCCGCACCAGAACCGCGACCGCTCTCGATATTGACGGTCAGTCCTTCTTTTTCATATAAACCCGCCTGTTTGGCATAAAAATAGGGCATATGATCTGCGGTCGGCACCCAGTTTAAAACAATATTGATGTTTTCAGCTGAAGCAACGGCTGGCACCATGACACATGAGGCCAAAAATCCTGCAATCAATTTATTGAACGTTTTCATGGATATGCCTCCCAACATGTTCCGTTATATTTGTTCAAGTCATCACTTATTTTGAAGCCTTGTCAGAAATGAAAAGCATGCTTGATCTATCGTGACGCCGCGTTCATATCTGGTAAAATATTTGCACAGATGTTAAAAGAACGCAATAACCAAACAACTGGTTGGTTGATTAAAGGATATATTTTTGACAGCGCCAAAAAAACAAGAAACCGTACAGAAGCGTGATCCTGTTGCGACATCAAAAGCATTGCTTCAGGCAGCCATGACAGAATTTACCCAATATGGCTTTGAGGGTGGCCGTGTTGATCGTATTGCCCAAATGGCAGGTTGCAACAAGCAGCTTGTTTATCACTATTTCGGCAGCAAGGCTGATCTCTATAAACTGACGTTGGAAGAGGTTTATCGCGAAATTCGTGAAAGCGAGATGCAGCTTCATCTGGAAGATTTACCACCCGAAGAAGCAATGGCACGTCTGGTGGGCTTTTCTTTTGACTATCTGGCCGAGCATCCGGAATTCATTGCGCTTCTCAATGATGAAAACCGCATGGGCGCATCCCATCTCAAAACCTCTGACAATATTGCTGAAATGCACTCGCCGCTTGTGAAAATGATTGACCAAACATTGGCCAGAGGCATTGAGGCCGGATTGTTCAATCAGAAATTCGAGCCGGTTAATCTCTATCTTTCGATTGCTGGTCTCTCGTTTTTTTACTTCTCCAATCACAAAACGCTCTCGATTATTTTCAAACGCGATATGACCTCGAAAGAAAGCATTGATGCCAGACGTCAGCATGTTATTGACCTGATCCTGAATGCGCTGCGGCCGTAAAAGTAAACCTCACAAATAATCAACCAACTGGTTGGTTGACATTTTCCTGAAAGCGCGGTTTACTTCAAATCAGGAGTTCAGGGGAGTGATAAATGGCCGAAGCGATCGATTCCGGCAGTGAGCAAAAAGAATTGCTCCGTTTAAAGCGCCGAGAGGTGAATAAAAATCGCGCGATTGCGATTGCAGTTCATGTGGCGGCGCTATTGTTATGGGAGTTTGGCGTTCGTTGGTTTGAGGTTGCGCGCTATATTCTGCCCGCCCCAAGCGACGTGATCGCAACCATTACATCTGCAAAATATGACTGGTTCAACAATAGCTGGGTTACGGCAAGCGAAATTCTGGGCGGCTATCTGCTGGCTATTGTTTTAGGCATTGTAACAGCCTTGCTGTTTTCATGGTCAAAATGGCTGACAACACTTGCTTTTCCATTGCTGATTACGCTCAACATGATCCCGAAAGTGGCACTTGGGCCTTTGGTGATTGTCTGGTTCAGCTATGGTATCAGCACCAATATTCTGATCACATTCTCGCTTTGCTATTTTCCGATTTTGCTGACCACAATCAGGGGTTTGCGCGAGATCGAACCCGATCTGCTTGATCTGGTCAATTCATTGCGCGGCACCAAATGGCAGCAATTTATCTACATTCAATTGCCGGGTGCCATGCCTTTCATTTTCTCCGGCATGAAAGTTGCAACCATTCTTGCTGTTGCGGGCGCTGTGGTGGGTGAATTCATCGCTTCCGACCGCGGTCTGGCCTATCTGATGATACAGGTACAAGCCTCCCTTGATACGCCGGCAATGTTCATGGCCGTCACCCTTATCACGCTTATCGGCATGCTGCTTTATCTCGCAGTGCTGCTTCTTGAGCATATGATCGTTCCACAAGATGCGAGAAAATCATGACACAGACTTCATCACAAAACGGCATCAAAGTGCTGGATCTCAGCAATCATCCTGCTGGTTTTACCTCCACAGACGAACTTGAAGCTTTCTTGTCGCTGCCGTCCCAAGCTTTGATTGATGATATGCGTAAACTGGACGGCGATATCATGATCCTCGGTGCATCCGGTAAAATGGGGCCATCACTTGCGCGTCTTGCCAAAAATGCAGCACCTGAAAAACGCATTGTGGCAGTTGCACGCTATAGTGACCCTGCTGCGCGTGAACAATTGGAAATGCACGGCATTGAAACCATTGCCTGCGATATGCTGGATCGCGAAGCTTTGGCTAAACTGCCGAAGATTAAAAACATCATCTTTATGGCAGGTCGCAAGTTTGGTTCCAGCGGTGAGCAGGCTGCCACTTGGGCAACCAACACGCTGATGCCGGCTTTGGTCGCGGAAATCTTCCACCAGTCGCGCATTGTCGCCTTTTCGACCGGTTGTGTTTATGAATTTGTGGCCACCGACAGCATGGGCAGCAATGAAAATTCACCGCTAAACCCTCCGGGCGAATATGCACAATCCTGCATCGGTCGTGAGCGTTTGCTGGAACATTTTTCGCAAACCCATCAAACACCCGGCATTCTCTATCGCCTCAACTATGCAATTGATCTGCGTTATGGTGTTCTGCATGACGTCGCAGTTAAAGTCCGCGATGGCCTGCCGGTCGATGTCACCATGGGACATGCCAATGTGATCTGGCAGGGCGATGCCAACGCTATTGCATTGCGCTGCCTGTTACAGGCAACCGTGCCGACATCCCCGATTAATGTGACCGGCCCTGAAACAATTTCTGTGCGCTGGCTTGCCAATGAATTTGCCCGCATGATGGGCAAAGAAGCCATTATCACGGGTGAAGAAGCCGATAAAGTGTGGCTCTCCAATGCGACACTTTCCAATCGTCTGTTTGGCTATCCCATCATTTCGCTCGGCCAAATGATGCAGTGGACATCCGATTGGGTGATGGCGCAGATGCCCTCGCATAACAAGCCGACGCATTTTGAGGCACGCGATGGCACCTACTGAGGCTTTCAATATTGTTCAACTGTCTGAAAAAGACATGGCTCAAGCCTGTTTGCTTTCCAGTCAAGCAGGCTGGAACCAAACCGAACAAGATTGGGAACTGTTTTTCAGGCACGGATTGGTTTTTGGCGTATTTGCAACGCCGGAACAACTGGCAGCCAGTGCAGCGATCATGCCTTATGGCGATGATATTGCATGGATTAGCATGGTTCTCACGAAAGCTGAATGGCGCGGACAAGGTTTTGGCACAAGTTTGCTCAAACATTGTTTGCAATGGATAGAAGCTCAAAACCGCACAGCCTTTTTGGATGCGACACCGGCAGGTGAACCGATCTACCGCGCACTCGGATTTGTGCCTTGTTGCAAAATCACACGCTGGCAGGGTTCTGGCAAAACTCTGGCGTTCGCAACACCAGCAAAAGGCTATGCCGATGCGGCTATTGACAAAGCGAACAGTGCTTTTGGCGCGAACAGACATTTCCTGCTGGACAATTTCAACAAGCGCTATCCGGTGGCAATATCTTCGGATGCATCAACAGTATGTTTTGTCAGAGATGGTCGCCTAGCGTGGCAGATAGGGCCGGTTATTGGTTGCAATGAAGCCAAAGCCTTGCAGAGCATCGAAATCCTGATCGAACAATTACCAGGCGCTGTCTTCATTGATCTGCTGGATGATTTTGCAAATCTTGCCCAACGTCTGGTGCAGCTCGGATTTACCAAACAGAGGCCATTTTTGCGGATGCAAAAAGGCTTGCATCAATTTCAACAAACACAATACCAGACACTAGCCATTGCAGGGCCGGAATTTGGATAGAGCGTCCGATTATAACCAGATTAAAGGGGCGCAAGGAGTTCAGGAAAATGGGATTACATTACACACAACTGCCTGAAAATGTTCTCGATATCATTCGCCGTGGCGCGGTTATTCCGGCGCATCCGCTGGCATTGGATGAGAAACGCAATTTTGACCGCAAACGTCAGCGCGCTTTGACACGCTATTATGTTGATGCCGGTGTCGGTGGTCTGGCGGTAGGCGTACATACCACCCAATTTGCCATTCGCGACAACGGTTTATACGAGCCGGTGCTCAAAGCTGCCATTGAAGACAGTCGCGCATGGACAGATCGTCCGCTTGCTATGATTGCAGGCGTTGCCGGCCAAACCGCACAAGCACTCAATGAAGCAAAAAACGCCAAAGAGCTTGGCTATCACGCCGTTCTCATCAGTATGGGCGCATTAAAAGGTCAAACAAGTGCAGAGCTGATCCAGCATTGCAAAACCATTGCAGAAGAAATTCCTGTCATTGGGTTTTATATGCAAACCTCCGTTGGCGGCATTATTCTGGACGAAGATTTCTGGTGCGAATTTGCGCGAATCGACAATGCGATTGCGATTAAAGTAGCACCCTTCCATCGTTATCGCACACTGGATGTTTTGCGCGGTATTGTCAAAGCCAAGGCCGAAAACAAGATCACTTTATATACCGGCAATGATGACCATATTGTTGCCGACCTCACATTGCCTTTCACCTTTGCGCGCGGTGATGAAGCGGTGACGCTTCGTTTCAAAGGCGGTCTGCTCGGTCACTGGTCGGTCTGGACAAAACGCGCCGTTGAATTGCTGGATCGCATTCATCAGGAAATTGCCGATAATAAACCGGTTTCGCAATCCCTGCTTGCACTTGATGCAAAAGTTACCGATTGTAATGCAGCCTTTTTTGATGTCGCCAATAATTTTCATGGCTGCATAGCCGGATGCCACGAGGTTTTACGCCGCCAAGGTTTGCTTGAAGGCATCTGGTGCCTTGATGAGAATGAAGGGCTTTCCCAAGGGCAGGCTGAAGAAATATCACGCGTTTATCAGGCGCATCCGGATTTGCATGATGATGAATTTGTAGCGCAAAATCGTGAAAGGTGGCTCGCATGACAAATCTGGCAATACAACACAATATCAATCCCGCTCAGCCTTTGATCCGCCTGCAAAATGTACGCAAAACCTATCATACCGGCAATAAAGAATCCGTTGCTGTCTCGGATGTAACGCTTGAAATCAATGAAGGCGATCTGTTGTCGGTGGTCGGGCCTTCCGGTTGCGGCAAAACCACGGTGCTCAAAATTCTGGCAGGCCTTCATAAAGCCAGCGGCGGCAGCGTTATCATCGGCGACGGCAGCAAAACCGATTTTGACGGCACAGATATCGGCATGGTCTTTCAACAGCCTTTGCTGCTGAAATGGCGCACTATTTCTGAAAATGTCATTTTGCCAGCACAGATTTTAGGCTTGCCAAAAAAAGCTGCCAAAGAGCGTGCCAAAGACCTTTTACACATGGTTGGCCTTAGCCATGCACTGGATAAATATCCTTATGAATTGTCGGGCGGGATGCAGCAGCGCGCCGCCATTGCCCGTTCACTTATCCATGATCCAAAGCTTGTTTTAATGGATGAGCCTTTTGGTGCACTGGACGCAATCACCCGCGAAAAGATGAACCTTGAAATGCTGCGCATCTGGCAAGAGAGCAAGAAAACTTTTGTCTTTGTAACGCATGGTATTCAGGAGGCTATTTTCTTAGGCTCGCATTGTGCGGTTTTAACTGCCGGCCCTGCCCGTATGGCGGATTACTTTAAGATTGATCTGCCATCCCCGCGCACATTGGAAGTCAAATTGACCGAACCTTTCGGAAATTATGTGCAACGTGTTTATAGACAACTCGGCATGCATTGATGACATCGTAAATTGAGGGCTGATCCTGAAATGAGATCAGCTCTTCCTATTAATCACAAAAATCTTATTCATTAATTTTATCAAAATATTTTAAAGCTTTATGGAATTTGCTTATTCACAAGCTACGGCAGCAATGTCAAACTCTCATTTTATTAAACATTACTGATACTATAGTATTATACTATTTTAAAACTAAGATGAATTGTAAGTTTTATCACTGCCATTCAAATCAAATCTTCGTGAAAACGCTGAAATAAAACAAATATTCGAATGGTATGAATATTTCCTAGTTTACCAAAAGAAATATTTAGCATTGACTAAAATCAATGACCGAGCTTGATTAATGTCACACTCAGCTAAGAAAGTTTCGCAATAATCAGGCGCAGTCAATGTCAAAAAAAGAATCAGGCAAGTATAATAAATATACTCTTGTTGTAATCTTAGCCCTCGTCGCAGTCGGTGGTTATTACGCATGGCAAAAACTAAACAATGGCGGTTTGCCAGCAGGTATTGCTTCCGGTAATGGTCGCATTGAAGCCGTTGAAATCGACATTTCCACCAAAAGCCCCGGGCGTATCCGCGAAATCATGGCTGATGAAGGCGATTTCGTAAATGAAGGCGACATTCTCGCCCGTATGGATACGGATCAGGCCGAAAGTCAGCGCCGTCAGGCTGAAGCGCAGTTGCGTCGTGCTGAAATCGGTATCGAAACTGCCCGCAGCCTCGTAGCGCAGCGCGAAGCCGAGCAAAAAGCGGCGGCAGCCATTATTGCTCAGCGTGAAGCGCAACTGGATGCAGCCCAACGCCGCTTAACCCGTTCGCAGCAGCTAAGCGAAAGCCGCACCGTATCGCAGCAAATCCTCGATGATGACCGCGCCAATACGCGTGGTGCTGAAGCCGCGGTTAGTGCTGCCAAAGCACAGCTTGCAGCAACAGATGCAGGCATTAATGCTGCCAAAGCGCAAGTGATTGATGCTGAAGCCGCCGTTGATGCGGCAAAAGCCGCTATCACCAGCATCAGCGTCGAAATTGATGATGCAACACTGAAAGCGCCAAAACCGGGTCGTGTTCAATATCGGGTAGCACAGCCAGGCGAAGTAATTTCTGCCGGTGGTCGCGTGCTTAATCTGGTCGATTTAAGTGATGTTTACATGACATTTTTCCTGCCGACTGCACAGGCCGGTCAGGTGGCAATCGGTGCAGATGCGCGTATCGTGCTTGATGCAGCACCGCAATATGTCATTCCGGCCAAAATCAGCTTTGTTGCCGATGTGGCACAATTCACGCCAAAATCAGTGGAAACCGAAGAGGAACGCCAGAAACTCGTGTTCCGTGTTAAGGCTAAAATCCCGCAAGACTTACTGCAAAAGCATATTCAAATGGTTAAAACAGGTCTACCCGGTACCGTTTATGTCCAGCTGAATCCTGATGCCAAATGGCCAGACCACCTTGCGGAAACAGTAAAATGAACAGCGCATTGGCGAGCGGTAATGTGGCGGATGACAAACCGGTCGTCCGCATTCAAAATGTCAGCTTGTCTTATGGCGACAAGCAGGCTTTGCGTGACCTGACACTCGATATTCCTGCCGGTCGCATGATCGGCCTCATCGGACCTGACGGTGTGGGAAAATCCAGTCTGCTGTCGCTGATTGCAGGCGCGCGCATCATGCAGGAAGGCCACATTAATGTGCTGGATGGCGATATTGCCGATAAACGCCATCGCCAGCAGGCTTTTCCGCGCATTGCTTATATGCCACAGGGCTTAGGTAAGAACCTTTACCCAACCCTCTCGGTTTTTGAAAATATCGAATTTTTCGGCAGACTTTTCGGCCATAACAAGCATGAGCGTGAACGCCGCATCGCCGATCTTTTGGCGCGTACCGGCATGTCGCCTTTTGCTGATCGTCCGGCCGGCAAACTTTCCGGCGGAATGAAGCAAAAGACGAGCCTTTGCTGCTCACTGATCCATGATCCTGATCTGTTGATCCTTGATGAACCGACCACCGGTGTTGACCCTCTTTCGCGCCGCCAGTTCTGGGAACTGATCGACGATATCCGCAAAGACCGCCCCGGTATGAGCGTGATCGTTGCAACCGCCTATATGGAAGAAGCCGAGCGTTTCGACTGGCTGGTTGCAATGAATGACGGACAAATTCTTGCCAGCGGCACCCCGAAGGAGTTGATGCAGCAGACAGGCACCGCAAATGTGGATGAAGCCTTTATTGCGCTGTTGCCGGAAGAATTACGCTGCGACCACCATAAAGTGGTTATCCCGCCGCGTGATGAATCCATCACCGACATTGCCATTGAAGCCGAGCATGTCACCGTACGCTTTGGTAAATTCACCGCGGTTAGTGATGTCAGTTTCCGTATTCCCCGTGGCGAAATTTTCGGATTTCTTGGCTCCAATGGTTGCGGTAAATCCACCACCATGAAAGTGCTGACCGGCTTGCTGCCTGCAAGTGAAGGTATTGCACGTCTCTTTGGCCGTGAAGTCGATACCAAGAATATCGATATACGCCGCCGCGTCGGCTATATGTCGCAAGCTTTTTCTCTCTATTCGGAATTAACTGTCCATCAAAATCTGGAGCTTCATGCCAAATTATTCGGGATGGAGGAAGCGCGCACTAAAGAACGTATTGCTGAATTGGCAGATCGTTTCGATTTGAGCGATATGATGGATATTTATCCTGACGATATGCCGCTTGGTATCCGCCAACGTCTGTCATTGGCAGTAGCGCTTATTCATCAGCCGGATATTTTGATCCTTGACGAACCAACCTCCGGTGTTGATCCGGTAGCACGCGATGCATTCTGGCAAATACTGGCCGATCTGTCGCGCAAAGATAATGTAACAATTTTCGTCTCTACCCACTTCATGAATGAAGCTGAATTGTGCGATCGCATATCGCTGATGCATGCCGGTAAAGTGCTGATCAGCGACACACCTGCCGCCATTACCGCCAGCCGTTCTGCCGAAACATTGGAGGAAGCCTTCATCGGCTATCTGGAAGATGCGATCGGCGAAACAGCGCCTGCGCCCCAACCCGTGCATAAGGCAGATGAAACAGTGAGCCGCGAGCCGGTGAAACCGGTAAGAGAACTGCCGACACCTTCATCCAGCTGGATGCCGGACTTGCGGCGTATGCTTGCTTATACGCGTCGCGAAACACTGGAACTGCGTCGTGACCCGATCCGCGCCACACTGGCAATGCTCGGCAGCGTGATTTTGATGTTTGTGATTGGCTACGGCATCAATCTGGACGTGAATAATCTCAGTTTCGCAGTGATCGACCGTGACGACACCACTATCAGCCGCGATTATGTGCGCCAATTCTCTGGTTCACGTTATTTCATCGAAAAAGCGCCGATCCTTGATTATGACGATCTGGACAAACGGATGCGCAATGGCGAGATCAGTCTGGCAATTGAAATTCCGCCAAATTTCGGCCGCAACATTGAGCATGGACGCCCTGTCGAAGTGGGCGCATGGATTGATGGAGCAATGCCGGTGCGTGCGGAAACCATTCAAGGCTATGTGCAAGGCACACATTTGAATTGGCTGTCGCAAAAAGCCCGCGAGCTTTACGGTAACACCACAGCGCTCACCAGCTTCAATATGGAAATCCGCTATCGCTATAATCCGGATGTGCAAAGTCTGGTGGCGATGGTGCCAGCGGTCATTCCGCTGTTGCTGCTGGTTATTCCGTCGATGCTTTCGGTGTTGAGTGTGGTGCGTGAAAAAGAACTTGGTTCCATCATCAATTTCTATGTCACACCGGTGACGAAATTCGAGTTTCTGGTCGGCAAGCAATTGCCTTATATCGGGCTGGCTTTCTTCAACTTCCTGATGCTGACGGCATTTGCAATTTTCATTTTTCAGGTGCGTTTCACCGGTAGTTTCCTCACCTATGCAACGGCAGCTCTTCTTTATGTGATTATCACAACAGGTATGGGGCTGGTGATTTCCACCTTTATGAACAGCCAGATCGCAGCCATTTTTGGCACAGCTTTGATGACGCTCATTCCTGCTGTCCAATATTCCGGCATCATTGATCCGGTGTCGTCGCTGCAAGGTGCCGGTGCCATTATCGGCCAGCTTTATCCAACCACCTATTTCACCATCATTTCCCGTGGTACATTCTCGAAAGCGCTTAGCTTCTCCGATCTGGGGCTACCGTTCATGATGTTGCTGATAACCATTCCGGTATTGATGGTATTGGGTATTATTCTGCTCAAGAAACAGGCGCGGTGAGATGAGGATTTCCAATATATTCCGTCTCGGCATCAAGGAACTGCGCGGGCTTGCCCGCGATCCGATGCTGATTATTCTGATTGTCTACGCGTTTTCGCTCGCCATTTACACGGCTTCCAAGGCGATGCCGGAAAATCTCAACAATGCTGCCATCGCAATTGTTGACGAAGACCAATCGCCGATATCGGGACGCATTACCACGGCATTTTATCCGCCATATTTTGTGCCGCCCAAACTCATCTCGACCTATGAGATGGACAAGCGCATGGATTCAGGACTTGATACATTTGCGCTCAATATTCCGCCAAGCTTCCAACGGGATTTGCTGGCTGGCCGCAATCCGACTATCCAGCTCAATATTGACGCAACACGCATGAGTCAGGCTTTCAGTGGCGGACGTTATGTCCAAACCATTGTCACCAATGAAGTGAGCGAATTTCTGGATCGTTATCGCGGCGGCACCAAAATGCCGGTCGAGCAAAATATGCGCTCACGTTTCAATGAAGAACTGAACAAAGGCTGGTTTGGTGCCGTCACCAACGTAATCGCATCCGTTACCATGCTGTCGATTATTTTGACAGGTGCTGCCCTCATTCGTGAGCGCGAACACGGCACGATCGAGCATCTTCTGGTCATGCCTGTCACGCCCGTTGAGATCATGATCAGCAAGGTGTGGTCAATGGGGCTCGTCGTGCTCGTTGCAACCGCATTGTCACTGGTTTTTGTCGTTGAAGGCATATTGGCTGTGCCGGTCAATGGCTCGCTTGTGTTGTTCTTGTTCGGCGTTGCCCTGCAACTTTTCGCAACCACAAGCCTTGGCATTTATCTGGCAACCATTGCCGGTTCAATGCCGCAATTCGGGCTGCTGATTGTGCTGGTTCTGTTGCCTTTGCAGGTTTTATCGGGTGCGATGACACCGCGTGAAAGTATGCCGGAAATCATCCAAAACATCATGCTCGCCGCACCAAACACCCACTTTGTCATTCTTGCGCAATCGATCCTGTTTCGGGGTGCGGGTTTAAGCGTAGTCTGGCCACAATTTCTGGCCCTTATGGCAATTGGTTCGGTGCTGTTCTTCTTTGCACTAAAGCGGTTCCGCAACTTCTTGAGGTGATTGCGCGTAACTGACTTGCCTGTCACAACTGCAAACCTGCCGATTACGAAAGGACTTGGAATGAATGATTTAATCCTCACATTCAATACAGGGTCATCGACCGTGAAAATCGGCAGTTTTGAACGTGACGGCTCGTCTTTACAAAAATCCGCGAAAGCAGGCATTGATTTTGCCGCGTCTCCGTTGAATTTTCACATGGAGCGCGGCAAGGAACGGCTGGATTTGCAACTGCAATCGCAAGTATCGGCCGATATTGTCGATGTCCTCGGCGAGGTGTTTGATAAGCTTTCAGCTCATATTGACCTGACCCGTATCAAAGCAATCGGACATCGTGTTGTGCATGGTGGCGATATTTTTGAGGGGCCTGTGCTGATTGACGAGCACTCAATTCAGGCCATTGATGAACTCTCCGCCTATGCACCTTTGCATCAGCCCAAAAGTCTGGCGCTGATCAAAGCGATCGCCAAACTTTTTCCTGATATTTTGCAATCAGCATCATTCGACACAGCCTTTCACCGCACCATGCCGGATGTCATCCGCCGTTTTGCACTTCCACGCGCCATGCATGATCAAGGCATTAAACGCTATGGTTTTCATGGACTTTCCTATCAGTCCATTGCAAAAAATTTCAGCAAGCTTGAGCCGGATTTAAGTGCGCAAAAAATTGTTGTT
The DNA here is from genome assembly GCF_044987585.2 of Paenochrobactrum sp. BZR 201-1. Classification (NCBI taxonomy): domain Bacteria; kingdom Pseudomonadati; phylum Pseudomonadota; class Alphaproteobacteria; order Hyphomicrobiales; family Brucellaceae; genus Paenochrobactrum; species Paenochrobactrum sp. BZR 201-1. The sequence goes on from NZ_JBJDRZ020000010.1 coordinate 61,867, forward strand.
GCCCATCTTGGCAGCGGTGCCAGCCTTTGTGCGCTCGATCAGCGAAAAAGTGTTGATACCAGCATGAGCTTTTCAACGCTTGACGGCATTCCGATGGCCACACGCTGCGGCAATATTGATGCAGGTGTTTTGCTGCATCTGTTGAGCCAGCAGAATATGAGCGCCGATGCCTTGACAGATATGCTTTATCACCGCTCCGGCCTGCTTGGTGTTTCCGGTATCAGCGGTGATTGCCGTGAGTTGCTGGCAAGTGATGCTACTGAGGCAAGCCAAGCAATTGACCTTTTCACCACCCGCATTGCCGGTGAAATCTGTCGTCATGCCAGCAGTCTTGGCGGGCTGGATGCCATTATTTTTACCGCCGGCATCGGCGAACATCAGCCGGAAATCCGCGCCCTCATTGCCCAAAAATTACAATGGCTTGGGCTCGAGCTGGATGATGCAGCCAATAATAACAACGCATTTCGCATCAGCAAACAAGCAAGCAAAATCGCGGCTTTCATGCTCGCAACTGATGAAGAGCAAGTGATTGCCGCTGAAACCCTCACTATTTTAAACCAATCCTCCCAATAGGTTAAGGAATTCCGGAATGACTGATCATACTGGCACCCAGCCCCTTTCACCCGAACAGTTAAAACTAACCGACCGTTATTGGCGCGCCGCCAATTATCTTTCCGTCGGCCAGATTTATCTGATGCAAAATCCAATGTTGCGCGAGCCATTGAAGCCCGAACATGTCAAGCCGCGTCTGCTTGGCCATTGGGGTACCACGCCTGGCTTGAATTTCATCTACGTGCATCTCAACCGCATCATCAAAGAGCGCAATAAAGACGTGCTTTATGTCTGCGGCCCCGGCCATGGTGGCCCGGGCATGGTGGCCAACACCTATCTGGAAGGCACCTATAGCGAAACCTATCCCGACATCACCGAAGATGTCGACGGTATGCAAAAGCTTTTCCGCCAGTTCTCCTTTCCGGGTGGTATTCCAAGCCACGTGGCACCCGAAACACCGGGCTCCATTCATGAAGGCGGTGAACTTGGCTATGCACTGGTGCATGCTTATGGCGCAGCTTTTGACAATCCTGATCTGGTGGTTGCCTGCGTTGTCGGTGATGGTGAAGCCGAAACCGGCCCGCTGGCAACCGCATGGCACTCCAACAAGTTTTTGAACCCGAAGCGTGACGGTGCAGTACTGCCAATCCTGCATCTCAACGGCTATAAAATTGCTAATCCGACCGTGCTTGCACGTATGTCGGATGAAGAGCTGCACAGTCTTTTTACCGGTTATGGTTATGAACCGTTTTTTGTGGAAGGTCATGAACCGGAAAAAATGCACCAACTGATGGCGGCCACTTTTGATAAAGCTTTTGATCGTATCAAAGCCATTAAAGATCAGGCTGATGTTAACTCTCCCGAGCGCCCGCGCTGGCCGATGATTATCCTGCGTAGCCCGAAAGGCTGGACCGGCCCAAAAGTAGTTGACGGCAAAATGGTGGAAAATTATTGGCGCTCCCATCAGGTACCAGTGGCCAATTGCCGTGCGGATGATGCACATCGCAAAATTCTTGAAGACTGGATGCGCAGCTACGATCCGGAAGATTTGTTTGAGGAAAACGGCAAACTGAAACCGGAGCTGCGCGCACTGGCACCGGAAGGCGAAAAGCGCATGAGCGCCATCCCCCATTCCAATGGTGGTTTGCTGCGCAAAGAGTTGAAAACACCGGATGTGCGTGACTATGCGGTTATGGTCACAGAGCCGGGCGCTGTAGAAGAACAAACCACCAAAATTCTCGGTGATTATCTGCGCGATGTCATCCGGCTTAATGATGAGGATAAAAACTTCCGCGTCTTCGGGCCTGATGAAACCGCTTCCAATCGTCTGGGCAGTGTTTTTGAAGCAACCGACCGCGTCTGGATGGCTGAAACTTTAGACAGCGACGACCATCTGACCGCCGATGGCCGCGTGATGGAAGTTTTGAGCGAGCATCTGTGTCAGGGCTGGCTGGAAGGCTATCTGCTGACCGGTCGTCACGGTTTCTTCTCTTGCTATGAAGCCTTTATCCATATTGTGGATTCCATGTTCAATCAGCATGCCAAATGGTTGCAAGTGGCACGCGAATTGCCATGGCGCAAGCCGGTCGCATCGCTCAACTATTTGCTGACCTCCCATGTCTGGCGTCAGGATCACAACGGCTTTTCACATCAGGATCCCGGTTTTGTCGATCTGGTCGCCAATAAGAGCGCCGATATTGTCCGCGTTTATTTCCCGCCGGATGCCAATACGCTACTCTTCGTAGGCGATCACTGTCTCAAAACTTGGAACCGCGTCAATGTGATTGTGGCCGGCAAGCAGCCTTCCCCGCAATGGCTGACCATTGATGAAGCTGAAAAACATTGTGAAGCCGGTCTTGGAAAATGGGATTGGGCAGGCAGTGAAGACGGCATGGAGCCGGATCTGGTGATGGCTTGTGCCGGTGATGTGCCGACAATGGAAACATTGGCTGCCACCGCGATCTTGCGTGAAGCACTGCCGAATTTACGCATTCGCGTTGTCAATATTGTTGACCTGTTGGCGCTGCAATCACCACAGCATCATCCGCACGGCATTGACGACAGTAAATTTGATGCGCTTTTCACAGCTGACCGTCCGGTGATTTTTGCCTATCACGGCTATCCTTATCTGATCCACCGTCTGGTTTATAAGCGCACCAACCATCCAAACTTCCATGTGCGTGGTTTTATCGAAAAAGGCACGACAACAACGCCTTTCGATATGGCGGTGATGAATGAGCTTGACCGTTATCATTTGGCTATTGAAGCGCTCAAACGTCTGCCGCTTGCTGCCGACATTGCCGAACCGCTGATCGCCACACTCAATGAGAAGCTGCAAAAGCATCATGATTATGTGCGCGAGAACGGCGAAGATATGCCGGAAGTGCGTGACTGGAAATGGCCTTATACCCGCAAGGCTCAGGCGTGATTTTTTCAAACAACGGAGCGGGCATGTCTGTCCGCTCCGAACCTGAATTCATTTCCCTGATATCTTAAAAACAACAATAAACGGATGAGCTAACATGGCTTTAAACTCGGTTGAGAAACGTTTGATTATTCCGCTACCCGGCAATGAAGAACTGGCTGCCGCTATTGCTGCTGCCGGTGATTACCAACTTGGCTCGCTGGAAACCCGCCATTTTCCTGATGGTGAAAGCTATGTTCGTTTTCTCGATAATGTCGAGGGGCGCGATGTTGATCTGATCTGCACACTCGCTCATCCCAATGATAATTTTCTGGCCGTTGTTTTTGCCGCCGATGCCGCGCGTGAGTTCAATGCGCGCTCCGTCAATCTGGTGACACCATATCTGGCCTATATGCGTCAGGATATCCGTTTCAAATCAGGCGAAGCCATTACATCACGCACATTTGCGCGGTTGGTTTCTTCTTCATTCGACAGTTTACTAACCATTGATCCACATCTGCACCGCTATCATTCCTTGTCGGAAATTTACACTATTCCGGCACGGCATCTGGCATCCGCTCCGGTACTGGCCAAATGGATCAGCCAAAATATCGAAAAACCACTGCTGATTGGACCTGATGAAGAAAGCGAACAATGGGTGAGCGAAATCGGCGAGCTCGCCGGCGCGCCTTTCACAGTTTTACGCAAAACCCGCTATGGTGACCGCAATGTGGAAATCCACATGGGTGACCTTTCCCAATGGAAAGACCGCACACCGGTGCTGGTGGATGATATCGCCTCTTCCGGCCGCACCATGGTGGAAGCCGCCAAGCAACTGCAAACCCAAGGTCTTGCCAAGCCTGTTTGTGTGGTGGTGCACGGCCTTTTTGCCGATGATGCTTTTGAGCGTTTAAGTGCCATTGCCGAAAAAGTTGTTTCGACCGATTGCGTACCGCATAGCAGCAACGGCATATCTGTCGCTGAATTGCTGGTTGAAGGTATCAATTATTTTGCTGCCGCCAATGCTGTTGAAACTGCCAAAGCAGGAAAGAGCGCATGATGCTGACACTCAAATCATTAGGAGCTGCCGGTACGGTTACCGGTTCCAAACATCTGCTTTCCAACGGCAAGCATAATGTGCTGATTGATTGCGGTTTGTTCCAAGGCTTGAAAAACCTGCGCGAGCAGAACTGGGAAAATTTAAGCATTGCTGCGCGCGATATTGATGCGGTGATTTTAACCCACGCCCATCTTGATCATAGCGGCTATCTGCCCCGTTTGGTTAAGCAAGGTTTTCGCGGCAAGATTTATTCCACTTCCGCCACGCGCGATGTTGCCGAGCTCATTCTAAAAGACAGCGGTTATTTGCAGGAAAAAGATGCCGATTTTCTCAACCGGCACAAACTCACCAAACATACGCCTGCCCTGCCGCTTTATGATGCACGTGATGCAGAAAATGCATTGGGCCATTTTTCGCGCGTTGAATTTGACCAGACGATCACAATTCTCGATGATCTGCACTTTCGTTTCCGCTATGCCGGTCACATATTGGGCGCTGCCAATGTGCAAATCGACTGGGCAGGAAAGCGCGTGGTTTTCTCCGGTGATATTGGTCGCTATAATCATCCATTGATGCCTGATCCGATCACGCCTGAAGAGGCTGATTATGTGGTGGTTGAATCCACCTATGGCAATCGTCTGCACGACCATGCCGATCCGGCAGAAGCATTAGGCGCGATCACCGAAAAAACGGTTCAGCGCGGCGGCACATTAGTGATCCCGTCCTTTGCGGTTGGCCGTGCACAAGAGCTGTTATATTATTTCTGGAAGCTGAAACAAGCCGGACGCCTGAGCACGGTTCCGATTTTTCTGGATAGTCCGATGGCCATTGATGCAACCACATTGATGAGCAAGCATATGCAGGATCACAAGCTCTCACCGGATGAAGCGCGTGAAGCTTATAAGATTGCCCGCTATACGGAAGATGTAGAAGATTCAAAAGCTATCAACAACAATCCATACCCGAAAGTGGTGATTTCTGCCTCTGGTATGGCAACCGGCGGGCGCATTTTGCACCATTTAAAAAATTATGCTCCGGATATGAAAAACACCATTTTGCTGGCTGGTTTTCAGGCTGCCGGTACACGTGGGCGTGCGTTGCGTGAAGGTGCAAAAGAGCTGAAAATTCATGGCATGTGGGTGCCGGTCAATGCGGAAGTTGCACAAATTGATACGCTTTCCGGCCATGCTGATGCCAATGAGCTGATCCGCTGGCTCTCAGGTTTCCGCATTCCCCCAAAGAAAACTTTCATTGTTCATGGCGAGCCTGATGCATCCGAAGCTTTGCGCATTCATATCGGGCGCAAACTCGGTTGGGAAAGCATTGTGCCGCGTCAGGATCAGGAATTTAAATTATGAGTGTTGTTCATTGTGATCATCCTCCATTGAAAGCCCGCCGTTTAGGGCTTTTCACCCATGATCAAGCCGTTGTCATCATGAGAACCGATTGTCCTGCCTGTCATTCAGCTGGTCTTTCTTCCCGCTCGCATATTCAGGTCAATGCCGGAGACCGCTCTGTCTATGCCGAATTGTTGCAAATCGACAGCGACTTGCTCGCACTCGATACAATCGGCCTGTCACAAACGGCATGGGATTTATTAGGCGTCGAGGAAGGCGACGAAGTGGAAGTAAGCCACCCGCCTGCGCTCACTTCGCTTTCTTATATTCGCAGCCGCATCTATGGTAATCGCTTTGATTACGAAGGCATCAGCGCCATTATCAGTGATGTGGTGGCGCGCCGCTACACCGATGTGCATTTGGCAGCCTTTCTAACCGCCAGCGCCACGCCGCCGCTTGATACGCAAGAAACCATCTATCTGACCAAAGCCATGATTGGTGCCGGTGAGCGGTTGGACTGGAACAAAGATATTGTGCTCGACAAGCATTGTGTCGGCGGTCTGCCCGGCAACCGCACTACGCCGCTCGTGGTGGCAATTGTCACCGCACACGGGCTGACAATGCCCAAAACCTCATCACGTGCCATCACCTCCCCTGCCGGTACGGCAGATACGATGGAAACCATGACGCCGGTGGATCTGGAACTCGAAAAGCTGAAAAAGGTTGTGCGCGAACAAGGCGGCTGTATGGCATGGGGCGGCGCGGTGCAGCTTAGCCCTGCCGATGATGTTTTTATCCGTGTCGAGCGTGATCTTGATATTGATACCGAAGGACAGCTGGTAGCTTCCGTCTTATCAAAAAAAGTGGCTGCCGGTTCCACCCATGTGGTGATCGATATCCCGATCGGCCCGACTGCAAAGGTGAGAAGCATCGAAGCTGCTGACCAGCTCGGCGGACTTCTGACAACTGTGGGCGAGGAATTCGGCCTGAAGATTGCCTGCGTCTATACCGACGGCACACAGCCCGTGGGCAGAGGCATCGGTCCTGCACTCGAAGCGCTGGATGTGCTGGCAGTGCTTCGCAATGAAGAAAACGCACCGCAGGACTTGCGTGAACGCGCGGCGGTGCTTGCCGGTCTCGCATTGGAAATCGGCGGCGTTGCGGAAAAAGGACAAGGCACAGCGCTGGCGCTTGAAACTATTGCCGATGGTCGTGCATGGGCCAAATTCCGCGATATCTGCATCGCACAAGGCGGGTTACAAATCCCTGAATCCGGCGATCATGTCTACACGGTCACCGCAACTTTTGACGGCGTTGTCAGCAATATCGACAATCGCAATTTGGCACGTGTCGCCAAGCTTGCCGGTGCGCCACGCGCTACAGGAGCGGGCATTTATATGGATGTGCGCCTTGGCGATATGGTTACTAAAGGGCAAAGTCTGTTTAAAATTTACGCAACGGCACCGGGCGAGCTGGCCTATGCGGTAGAGTTTGCGCAGAATGCTCAAACACTGGTAGATATTCAGCCAATTTAATTATTAAATAACAAGCCAATCACGAGATGTGCGCTCGGGTTGGCTTGTTCCACGCAAATAAAGATGAAAGATCAAATCTTCGTTATTACTTATATAATTTCTTGTAAAAACAGCATTAAAATGCAATAATTAAATAGATGATCGGTGTTATTTTCAGGCCGGATATCATCCATTCATACTAGCCATAATGTGGCTTTAAAAAGCTCCAAAAAAATCCGGCAGTCAAATGTTGTTATCACCAATTTCAAAAACCAGTCACTCAACCTATCTTTTGAGCAATGTTCATGTTTCAAAACAGCCGATCGCTGCCGGGCGTTCGCGTAATGTTTATGCCATTCCGCATGAACCGCCATTATTATTAAAAGTTCAGAAAAAAGCCCCCTCACCGCGCCGATTTTTCAAAAAATGGAAATTAATGGTGCGGATGAGAAGCTATTATAAACAAACAATTCCGCTAATACGTGAAGTGCGCGAATATAAACGTGTGGCCGATGAGGGTAATCTAACCAACCAGCATTTGCAGAATTTTGTCAGCGTTGCCCAAACCCCGCAAGGAAACGGTATTATAGTGCAGGCAGTATGCCGTGAAAACGGCCAGCTGGCGATGACCTTGCGTGAAATTATCACGCAAGGGAAATATGATAATAAATGCCATTCTGCCCTGAATGATTTTCTCAAATGGTTCGTCCGCAGTAAAATCGTGGCAACAGATGTCCATCTCGACAATATTGTCTACGATGAAAAATCACGCTCTATGGTTTTGATCGACGGTATCGGTGACAAAACATTCGTGCCGTTGCGTGCCTGGTTTTCACGATTGAACCAGCTCAATAAAAAACAAATTGCGAGTGATATTTACCGACAGGTTTCGGTACATTTTCTGGAAGCTACCATCAAGAAAAAAGCTCTTATCTGCCTTCTTGTCTTTGCCGGCACTGCCTTTGGTATCGACATTTCCGATGGGACTTTGTTTGACGGCTAGAATAGCCGACAGCATTAAGAGTAAGAATAGGCTGGAGTATAATATACTCCAGCTTTTTTATTGGCATTTAATTGGGAGCAACAATAACTTGAGTTTTATATTCATATTATTATTGACTTTTATGAAAATTAGCTTATTTTAATTTATTATTAAAAACAGAATTCATTTGAAATACCAATGCCTTACGGAGATACGTATGGGGCTTTGTAAGCAAAACTATATTCTCATTGAACCAAACAGATTAATACCAACCGAAGAAATAAACGAACTCCACGCGCTGGAACTCGAAAAGCACATCAAAGCCTGCGGTCGCTGGAAAATACCGGTCTCTGTGCATAAGCATGCCATGTTTGTCATGGATGGCCATCACCGTCTCAGCATTGCCAAAAGGCTCAAATTAGCGCGTATGCCGGTGGTTTTGCTGGATTATGACAAAGTCGATGTCTGTGCATGGCGCGACGGTGAAATCGTCACACCGCAGCTGATTATAGAAAAGGCGCAAAACGGCAAAAAGTTCCCTTATAAAACCACCCGCCATATTTTTAAAGAACCGCTGCCTGCCTGCGACATTCCTTTACATGAATTACAAAAGTAATCGCGTGCCTTTTATTTAAAATTTAATTTGAAAGACATGTACATGTCAAAACAATATTTATTGATACCCGCCCTGCATATTTTATCCCGTCAAGATTTGGCGGATATTGAACTGGCACCTGCCGATGTTATTCAACTGGTCGAAAATGCCTATGTTTATTACGCGCAAGATAAATCGCGCTGTCCGACCAAGCTGATGATGCCACTGCCCGATATCAAGCGCGATTCCGTCTCTTATTCCATGATTGGCTATGATGGCGTGCTGCAACAATTGGGTTTCAAAACTTCTTATCGGCAGGGCAATGACAATGCCGATAAATATTATACCACCATCAGTCTCTACGATGACACAACCGGTATGCCTTTTGCATTGATGGATTGTCACCGCGTTGGCGGTTCCAGAACGCCGGCCACCACTGCTATTATAGCCAAATATTGTGCGATTGAAAATCCGCAATCGGCACTAATGGTCGGCACCGGCGCACAAGGGATCAATACCCTGCCCTATTTACTGACAGCTTTGCCCTCTTTGAAGCATCTACGTCTTTTCGGCACACATCCGGATGGAATTACGGCGACCTTTGAAACTTTTGCCCGTTATTTCCCTGACCGCGAAATTGAGCTTGTCAAAGATGTACCCGATGCGGTTACCCAATCGGATATTGTGGTTGCTGCATCCGGGCGCGCTGCACACCCCAAAATTCAAACCCAATGGATGAAACCGGGCGGCTTGCTGATATCCGTTGCCAGCAAAGGTGTTGAAAGTGATGCACTGCAAGAGGCCGATTATGCCGTTGCCACCAATCAAGAGCAAATGGGTGTTACCGGCAAAAGATTGGCCGGAGCGGACGGCATTATTAAAATTGATGCGGAACTGCACGATATTATCACCGGTCGCAAACCCGGCCGCACCTCCCCCACCGACCGCGTTTTTGCTTTCAGCAGCGGCATGATCATCACCGATATTCCAGTGGCACATGCGCTTGCCACCTGCGCCATTGCGGCAGGACGTGGAACGAGGATCGAGCTATGGACGTGACCCTTTCCAGCCTGCCGGCAATTGAACAACCATGGATGCAGAAAGTTTTGCAAAATAGCGGTTTTATCACGCAGATTGCTGATACAATAGAAGGGCCTTTCCATCTCGTCGAGCCGGAAACTTTTGCCCATAATCTCAACAACTTTGAAGACATTTTACAAAAACATCAGGTCAAAGGGCACGTTTTTTACGCAAAAAAGGCCAATAAAGCTGCTATCTGGCTGAAAGTTGCAGCACTTTTTAATGGTTTTGCAGATGTTGCCAGTCTTCCGGAATTTGCCCACGCTTTAGCTTGCGGTATTAAAGGCAACCATATCGGCGTCACGGGGGCTGCAAAAAGCAATGATCTGTTGCGCCTTGCCAACCAGCATGGTGCGCTTGTTGCCATTGACGCCTTGGACGAGTTGGAACGCGCTATTGCAATCGCAGAAGTCACGCAACCCATGCGGATATTATTGCGTGTTCTGCCACCGGAATTTCCTGACAGCCGCTTCGGGCTTAATCCCACTGATTTACAAATGGCGTTGCAAAAATGTGCTGACAATCGCCATCTCGTCACCATGGAAGGTTTTTCTTTCCATCTCGATGGCTATGAGGTTCACCCACGCGCAAAACTTGGCTTTCAGCTGATCAAGCAATGTCTTGAAGCGCGCCAGCATGGGCTTGCTGCCCATTCCATTTCCATCGGTGGCGGCTTTGCCTGTGCTTACACGACTGAAGATCATTGGGATAGTTTTCAGGCCAATTTAAATCCCGGCCAATTTCACGGGCATAAAAGCTTTGCAAAATTTTATCCCTATCACCAAGCACCAACGGGTGCTGCAATGCTGGATGCGATTTTAGAAAGCAGCGAGGATGAGCAAAGTTTTGCACGAGCCCTCAACCAGGCAGGCATCAGCCTGTTGATGGAGCCGGGGCGCGCTTTACTTCATAGTGCGGGCTTAAGTGTCTTTCCTGTGCAAGGTTTTAAGCAAAATGATGCACATGGTATCATCACGGTTGCCGGATTGAGCATGAGCCTTTCCGAACAATGGAAAGGCAGCGAGTTTTTGCCCGATCCATATCTGGTGCAACGCGGCGCAGAACGCGAACAAAAGCCGGTGCTTGCTTGCATCGGCGGCTCCAGCTGCATGGAATATGACATGTTGAGCTGGCGTAAATTAAGCTTTCCCGCCCGTCCTCGCTATGGCGACCTGATTATCTATCCCAACACGGCCGGTTATCAGATGGACAAGAATGAAAGCACATTTCATCAGCTTGCCCTACCGCCGAAAATTATCGTCTGGCAAAATGAAAATAATCTCGAGTGGAGTATTGACGAATGAACCTGCTCAATACGCAAATCTTACATCCCATTGCGAGCGCGGCTAGTGAGTTGATCGGCAATACTCCAATGCTGGAACTTGCCCGCACCGGTACAGGCAGCCGTCTGCTGCTGAAATTGGAACAAATAAACCCGACCGGCTCCTGCAAAATACGCATGGCGCGCGAAATGATTATTGGTGCCGAGCGCGACGGCAAGCTGCAAGCAGGAGGCCATATTGTCGAGCCCACTTCGGGCAATACCGGCAGTGGCCTTGCCCTTATTGCCATTGAACGCAGTTATAAATTTACCGCCATAGTTGATGATCATGCCGCGCCCGATAAATTGCGTGCCATGCAGGCAATGGGTGCCGAACTTGTCTTTGTCAAAAGCACCAAGGGCGGTCCCAGCACCGTGGAGCGACGGCAGAAGGCATATGAAATTGCCGAGAAAACAGGCGCATTCTGGCCGGATCAGCACTATAATCCAGATAATAATCTGGGCTATAAAGGGTTGGCGGCAGAATTATTACGTGATGTCGGCACCGAGGTTGATTATCTGGTGGGCGCGGTAGGAACGGGCGGCACTTTATGCGGTACGGTCAAGGAGTTACGCCATCTTGGTTCGCATGTCACCAGCATCGGCGTTGAACCGAAAGGCTCGATAATTTTCGGCGGTAAGCCGGACAAATACTGGCAAAGTGGTGCCGGTGCACCGCATGGTTTTACCATTGGCAGCAATCTGGATCGCAGCTTGATTGATATAGGTTTGCGCGTCAGCGATCTGGATGCGTTTGCGGCCGCACGTGTCGTTGCAAGGCGCACTGGTCTCCTTGTCGGCGGCACGGCCGGAGCGGCAATTCATGTCGCTTTACAACGTCTCCATTTGATTGAACCTGAAAGCACAATGGTAGTGCTTGTATGCGATGCGGGCGAAAAATATCTCGACAGTTTTTATAATGATGACTGGCTGCGCCAGCGAAATCTTCTCGACAAACAAACAGAGCAACGGCTGCATCAGCTTTTGGATTCCTATCAGGCATCCCTCAAGCTCCCAGCAAAAAATGTGCCGGTAGATAAGCGAAAGTTCCATGCGTGCTAAATTTCGCCCCTATGCCGACATACTGAACATTGCTGCACCGATTATCGGCATCCAATTTGCACAAGTGGCGCTCACCAGCACCGATCTGTTCATGATGGGTTTTTTAGGCATCCATCAGGTGGCGGCCGGTGGTCTGGCGCTACTTTTATATAATCAGTTGCGCACCATGAGTGTCGGCATGGTGACAAGTGTCGGCAATATAATTGCAGCCACTGTCGGGCGTGGTGAAAATCAATCAGGCGCACATAGTCTCGACGAGCCAACGGCTGATGCCGTGCAAAACTTATTGCGCAGTTCCATGCTGCTGGCAACACTGACCGCCGCAATTGCCGCCCTGCTGATGGTGGGACTAGGCATGTGTTTGAACCTGTTGGGGCAGGAAGAAGATATTGCCGCCCTCGCCCTGCCCATCATGCTCACGCTTGCACCCGGTCTGATCCCGATGTTGTGGCTTAATGTTTTGCGCCAATTTGCCGTAGGCATGCGCCGCGCCGGATCATTGATGATGGTGACGCTTATTAGCGTTATCATCAATGCATCGCTCAATCTGATCTTTATTTTCGGACTATTGGGCATGCCCAAACTGGGGCTTGCCGGTATCGGTCTTTCCACCACATTGGTGCAATTAACAAATTTTCTGATTTATTGGCGCATCATCAGCTGCGATAAACAATTATGCCCTTTACTGGCGTTTAATCCATGCCGCGCGACATGGGCATCGCTTGTCAAAATAGCCCGTATGGGACTACCCATTTCTTTAACTTATGGTTCGGAAGCGGCAATCACATCTATTGCCACGGTTTTGATCGGCACATTCGGGCCAATAGCATTGGCGGCTTCCAACATCGTCAACCAACTTGCTTATATTGTTTATCAATTCAATATCGGTCTTTCTCATGGTTCATCCATTCTGGTCAGCCGCACCTTCGCGCAAGGTAATATTGATACGTTAAGCGCAATTGCCAAACGCAGTTTTATCCTCAGTTTCAGCACGATGACGCTCATCGCACTGATTTATATTTTTATCCCGCAAGCCGTCTTGCAGCCATTTATAAAGCCTGATCAAAATCCTGCAGTTTTTGGTTATGCTGCTGTTTTATTGTGGTTTGCCATCGCACATCAGTTTTTAAAAGGCTCGCAAAATATCTGCATCGGGCTAATGCGCGGCCTTGGCAACACACGCGCGGGATTGACCAAAACCATGATCGGTTATTGGCTGGTCGGCATTCCTGTCATGTTTATGAGCAACCATCTGACCCTGTGGGGTGCCTATGGCATCTGGGGCGGTTTATGCCTCGGTTTCGGCGTCACCAGCCTGTTACTGTGGTGGCAATTTTCACGACAATTACAAGAAATGAAAACATTTCCAACCACTATTTCATCGTTTATTTAAGCAGGATTTTAATCAAATGATATTTAAAAACTTATCCCCACTTGCTCTCGCTGCCATAACAAGCATTGTTGTTGCCACTGCCGCCCATGCCAATATTGAAAGGCCGGTGACCATCACCGATGATCGCGGCGTCAATATCACTTTTAGGCGCCAACCTGAACGCCTTGCCGCCGTTTCATATCTTGGCGTCGATATTGCTTTTGCTTTGGGCATCCAGCCTGTTGCTACCACTTATATGGAAAAAGGCCGTGAACCGGAATATCTGATGGGCAAAACCAAAGATATCCCGCAAATTGGCCAACGGGCAAAGCCCAATCTGGAATTGCTCTCGCAAGCAAAACCGGACGTGATTGTCGCCATGCGCCGTTACACAGTGGCCAATGCTGCCCAATTTGAAAAAATTGCACCTTACATCGCCTATAATATGGAACTGCTCGACGAGAGCTATAAAGAAGTAAACGATCTCGCCACCCTCTTTGGCAAACAGCCGCGCGGCGAAGAATTAAACGCCAATTTTAAAGCCCATTTGCAAGAATTTGTGGCGAAAGCACCAAAAGACAAACATCCGCGTTTTCAAATTATGTGGGCGGGTGATACGCCTTTTTCCTTCCATACTGAAAACACAGCCGCTTCAATTGTGGCCGCTCTTGGCGGTGATAATATATTGGGACCTATGACTACAAGCGGTAAATTTGGCGAGGAAGTCAGCCTTGAAACCATGCTGGAAAAAGATCCGGAAGTGATCTTTGTCTATGATAGCGGCCCTGACCGTCCGCATGAAAACAACCCGATCTGGAACCAGCTTTCTGCCGTCAAAAACCACCGTGTTTATTATGTCGGCGATCATTGGGTGGAAACAAACGGGCCTATTGCCCGTGAAATAGTTTTGCGGGAAGCAGCTCATTATCTCTACCCGGATACATTTCCCGCCATTGATGTGAAAGAAGAAGCCGCCAAATTGATGCCGGCCAAAGACGGATCATAATGTCCGCTCTCGCCCCAAAAACAGGACATGCGCATATGCAACTATGCGCAGTCTTTTTGCTGCTGGCTACCTTTAGCCTGATCATCATCACCGCCGGTTTGATGGTTGGGACGCGATCGTTAAGCTTACAGCAATTATGGCCGGTTCTGAACCGGCCGGATGGTCATGTGGAATCCATTCTGGTCTGGAAATTGCGTCTGCCGCGCTCTCTGGCGGCATTTTTCGCCGGTGCGGGATTGGCGCTTTCGGGTTATATCTTGCAAGCGCTTACCCGCAATCCACTGGCAGGTCCCGGTTTAACCGGCGTAAGCGCCGGCGCGATAACGCCGATCGTATTTTGTTTTGTCTATTTGCCCGCTATTTCATCCATTTATTACCCGTTTATCGGCATGATCGGCGGCTTGACAGCTGCCAGCATTACTTTGCTGATCGCTCGTGGCGGCAACGGACATCCTTTGCATCTGGCTCTTGGCGGCATCAGTGTCTCACTCTTTTTAAATGCGGTCATCACCTACATTATCCTGGCAAGCGGGGCACAAGTGCCTTCTTTATTATTTTGGCTCACCGGTGGCTTGCAAGGGCGCTCATGGCCGCAATTACTCTATATGCTGCCTTGGGTCATCATTGCGTTATGCGGCACATGTTGCTGCCAACGAATTTTAAGCCTGTTGTCACTTCCTGAGCAGGTGGCTGCCGGCATGGGTTTGCAAACAAATATTTGGAAACCTTTTCTGCTGCTTTTAGCCGTATTGCCTGTTGCAGGCATTGCGCCGGTTGCAGGGCCTGTAGCTTTTGTCGGGCTGGCGGCACCTCATATTGCCCGCCTCTTAAGCAGAAACAACCAAACCCAAACTATTCTTCTATGCTTTTTTCTCGGCGGCAACATGGTGTCTCTGGCCGATATTATTGCGCGCACAATTGCTGCCCCGCAGGAACTGCCAGTCAGTATTGTCACCGCTTTGACAGGCGGGCCCGTCTTTATCTATCTGGCTCAAAAACGCTCTGTTTCATCACAAGGAAATTGCCGGTGAAACAGCAAAATAATCCTTTATGGCTGCTTTTATTTTGGGGGCTGGCAGCAATTCTGACACCACTGCTGGCTGTTTTTCTAGGGGTTGCCGATATTCCTTTGATTGATGTATGGAGCGCAATTACCGGCAATGGTTCTGCAAACACGCATTCCATTATTTGGGACATCAGACTACCGCGCATCATTACAGGCGCATTAGCCGGCATCCATCTCGCTGTCGCCGGATTAATTTTGCAAAACATCACCCGCAATCCACTGGCCGATCCCTCCATTATGGGTATTTCGCAAGGTGCAACTTTTGCTGTCAGCCTGTTTTTGCTGCTGGCCATGTCGCAAGAGTATCATGGTTCCGCTGCATTACCCGCTCTGCCGCTTGAATATTTGCCGACAATCGGTCTTGGCGGCGGCTTGTTGGCCGGCCTCATCATTTATTATCTTGGTAGCCATGCAGAGTTATCCCACTTGCGTCTCACTTTATGCGGCATTGCAGTGGGTGCCGTTCTGCATGCGCTCGCTATCGGCATGATTGCCGGATGGGGCTCAAACCGCATGGAAATCATGCTGGAGTGGCTGACCGGCAGCCTCTATGCCCGAAGTTGGGAGCATGTACGCTATCTCTTGCCTTATACAATCATCGGCCTTTGTGCCTTAATTTTCATACGCCGCCCGCTCAACTTATTACAATTTGATCCGCTAAGTGCCGCATCCTTCGGTCTTCCCTATCAAAAACACTTCACAATCGTGTTGGCGTTTGCTTGTCTGCTGGCGGCCAGTGCTGTTGGCACGGTCGGACCGATTAGTTTTATCGGGTTGGTTGTGCCCCATCTTGCCCGCTTTTTAAGCCGCAAAAGCGGACAATTCATATTACCCCTCACCATTTTTCTCGGCATGATCACCATGACGCTTAGCGATCTTGCCGGGCGCCTGATCGGTCAGGCTGATGATATTCCGGTGGGTGTCATGTCCGCTTTTTTCGGGGCTCCGCTTTTCATTGTTTTACTGCGCAAAATCCCGTGAGATATCATGCAATTAATCTGTGATCATCTGTCCATTCACTATAAAACCCGAAAAGCCCTGAATGCTTTCAATCTGCAGCTAAAAAGGGGAGAAATATGTACACTTATCGGCCCCAATGGTTCAGGAAAAAGCACGGCTCTCCAAGCGATCGCCGGTTTAATCCCCCCCACACAAGGCAAAAGTTTTTTAGATAATTATCCTGTTCAGTCCATGTCGCGGCGACTGCTTGCGCGCAAACTTGCTTTTTTGCCTCAACAGCCACTCGCACCCGATGAAATGCGCGTCTGCCAATTGGTGCGGCAAGGACGTTTTGCCCATGTCGGCTTGTTGCGCTCTTATAAAAAAAGCGACGAAGAAGCCATTGAATGGGCCTTGCACAGCACAGGATTGAGCGGCTATGGCGAACGCTTTTTAAACGAGCTTTCAGGTGGTGAACGGCAAAGGGCATGGATTGCCGCTGCCATAGCACAGGAAGCCGAAATTCTGCTGCTGGATGAACCGACGAGTTTTCTGGATATCGGTTATCAGGCCGAAGTGCTTGATCTGGTTTATCAATTAAGCCGTGAATACGGCACCACAATTTTAATATCTATCCACGATATCAATCAAGCGATGGCAATCTGTGACCGCATTGTGTTGCTTGACAGAGGCAAGCAGATTTTTAACGGCACAGCAGATATTTTGGCGCAAAGTGGACTGATTGAAAAAACCTTCCGTGTCAAAGGTCAATTTGTGTCACTCAGATCACATGCCCCACCGCATTTTGATATTGAGTGGTTAACAAGTAAAAGAAATCATTGATTTAAAAAGCGATAAACTCAGCCAAGCTATGCTCACCCTTATCTTCTTTCAATCGCAACTAATATCTGCCCCCTCATAATTGGAATTGGTCACGAATAAAAATCTAATATAATCAAGCCATATAGTTGATTTTTTTAAGAAAGGATCATTTTATGAAAAAGTTCGTAGCCTCTACAATTATCGTAATGGCTGTCATGAGTTCTGGTTCAGCTTACGCTTTGACATGCGGAACGAATAAAGATTGTCTGGACAAGTGCACCCAAGGTTTCCAAATTTTAATTCCGATTTGCCTCTAGTCAATTTTACCCATTATGACAGCCCCACATCCATAGCGGGGCTGTCAGTCAATATTTATTGCAAAAAGCACAGCCTTTAGCATTAACTGATCTTGTAAGGAAGAAATGAAAAAAACCATTACTCCCAATACAGAATTTAACGGTAGACAATACCACCATCGGTCAAAATAGCCTGACCTGTGATGTAATCGGAATCCGGACCTGCAAGGAAGGAAACCAACGAGGCGACATCATCAGGGGTTTGTGCACGGCCCAGTGCAATGCCTTCAACATATTTTTTATAGGTTTCACCTATCGGTGCTCCGGTCAATTGGGCAAAACGTTCATCAATTTCAACCCACATATCTGTACCGACAATGCCAGGGCAATAAGCATTGACGGTAATACCGGCACTGGCATATTCCTTAGCGGCTGCTTGTGTCAGTGCACGTACAGCGAACTTGGTCGCAGAATATACACCCAACATTGCAAAACCATCATGCCCGGCGATCGAAGAAGCATTGATAATCTTGCCCTTCTGTTTGCGCGCGATAAATTTTGCGGCAGCAGCCTGAATACCCCACAACACACCTTCAATATTGACTTTGAAGATACGTTCAACTTCCTCAGGCTTCACCTCCGAAATAGGCTGTACCTGTGCGATGCCGGCATTATTGACAATCACGTCAAAACTGCCGAGATCTTTTTCTGCCTTATCAATTGCGGCATAAATATCATCACGATTACTGATATCAGCAGAAATGGTCGTTACTTTACGGCCAAGTTGCTCGACTTCTTTTTTAACACTTTCAAGTTTCTCTGCTTTCAAATCGACCAGAGCGAGATTGAATCCATCCTTAGCCAAACGCAAAGCAATACCACGTCCGATACCTTGGGCAGCTCCGGTAACCAGGGCAACTTTATTCTCAAGCGTTGTCATAATCTGATCCTTCTCATCAGTGTTTGATAGATAACCAACTCATAAAGCCGGATATTCAAATTATAGTTTAACGAGCATTTTACTAAAGGAGAATGATTACAATCAAGTGTGATACAAACATTGAAAGATTGCATCACATTTGATTGACAATGGCGATTATATTTCCACTTTCCAAAGCTTTGTTGTTTCAATTCTTGATTATTGGATTTTACAAGATTTTTATTTTGCCAGCCGATAAATACGATCACGCATATAATACCAACCAATGACCAGTGCCGGTATAATGATAATCAATGAACCAACCGTCCATGAGCCAAGCGGGTAATCGACCGCCATCAAGACCACAACGCCAAACAAAAACAAAAGCGTCAAAAGACCCGTGTAAGGCGCACCACACATCCGGAATTCAGTCGGGGCTATTACTTTTTTGCGCACCAAAAACCACAATTTGAGTTGGCATAAAATAATCACACCCCATGCCGTAATAATTCCAAGTGATGCCATATTAAGAGCAATTTCAAAGGCCGCTGCCGGGACAACAGCATTGAGCACCACCCCGATGGCTGTGACTAAAGCCGTCATGGCAATACCGACATAAGGAATGCCGTTTTTGCTCATTTTACCCAAAGCGGAAGGTGCAGAACCGGAAATAGCCATCGAATGTAAAATCCGCCCTGTCGAGTAAAGACCGGCATTGAGTGATGACAGAACTGCCGTCAGCACCACGAGATTCATAATAATATCAGCCCCGTCAACACCAATCTTGCCAAAGAAAGTAACAAACGGGCTTTCACCGGCGCTATAACTGCTAAAAGGTAACAGCATGGTCAATAACAGCACGGAACCAACGTAAAATATCACCAACCGATAAATCACTGTACGAATGGCGCGCGGCATAATTTTGCGGGGATCTTCCGTTTCACCAGCTGTTGTGCCGATCAGTTCCATCGAGGCATAGGCAAAAACCACCCCTTGTATCACCACAAGAGCAGGTAATATGCCGTGAGGGAAAAATCCGCCACCTTCAAGAATGAGGTTGAAACCAGGCTGATGTCCGTCAATAGGCGTGCCCGTCACAACAAAATAAATGCCGATGCCAAGAAACAAGACGAGCGAAAGCACTTTGATCAGGCTCAGCCAGAACTCCAGTTCGCCAAACACTTTGACCGACAATAAATTCATCGACAGCACGAAAATAAGAGCTGTCATGGCAAACATCCATTGATCAATGCTTTGCAGCCAAGGTACATAATGTTTGAAGAAATTCATATAGAGAGCCACGGCTGTCACATCGGCGATTGATGTCATGGCCCAATTGAGCCAATACATCCAGCCTGCCACAAAGGCCATTTTCTCACCATAAAACTCGCGTGCATAAGAAACAAAAGAGCCGGAACTGGGGCGATGCATGATCAACTCGCCCAAGGCACGCAGAACTAAAAACGCGAAAAATCCGCATAAAGCATAGACAAAAACCAATGAGGGGCCGGCCTGTGCCAAACGCCCGCCAGCGCCCAGAAAAAGCCCCGTGCCGATGGCTCCGCCCATGGCAATCATCTGGATTTGTCGCGGCTTCAGCGCTTTATGATAGCCGTGATCTTCTTCTTTAAAAATTTCATTTTTAATATATTCTCTTGTCATCAAGCCTCCCCGAAAGCCGGGTTTGATGACACCTCTTAGCAATATAGGTTGTATTTTTATTTTATACTTCAATAAGCTCAAGTAATAAACTGAAATGCTAATTGGTATCATTATCATTAATAAAAATATTTCAGTTTCTTTTATGCATTTAAAATGAAAATAAAAATCCTAATAAATTGCGGGTAATTTTATTTGTTACCAGTTTAACTTATTATTTCTTATGAAATTTCTTTTTATTTGGTGTAATCCAATTGAAATGCATATTTGCACGTCTTAGATTTCTGCACAGTGAAATCGATTAATTTTGCTGTGTCTGCTTTGTGTACGATATCTGACGCAAACAGCCAGAATATGACAAAACAATTTCAAGGTTATGCTACATTAGTCTAGCCTTATGCAAATTCTCTTTAACTCACCGGCACACAGGAGTAATCGCACAGAGTGTTTGTCTGTGCGAGAGAATCATATTTCACCGGCATGCATGCAGAAAACAAAACAGAATATTTCTTTAGATTTTGGAGGGGAAATATTCTGGCAGATGAATTGTGAGGCATACTGAATGGATACTGCATCAGGACACTCCCGTGCTCATTCCGGTGAGGAAGAACCACATCTGGCGCGAAATCTGAAAAACCGACATTTGCAATTGATCGCTATCGGCGGTGCAATTGGTACCGGTCTTTTCATGGGCTCGGGAAAAACAATTTCACTTGCAGGTCCGTCAATCCTGCTGGTTTACGCAATTATCGGCTTCATGCTGTTTTTTGTGATGCGCGCTTTGGGCGAATTGCTGCTTTCAAATCTGAATTATCGCTCTTTTGCTGACTTTGCCGGTGACTATCTTGGTTCATGGGCACAATTTTTTACCGGCTGGACCTATTGGCTTTGCTGGATTGTAACCGGTATTGCCGATGTGGTTGCTGTTGCTGGCTATATGTCCTTCTGGTTTCCGGAACTGGCATTATGGATACCGGCTTTAGGCCTGATTGTAGCACTTATTGCATTGAACCTGCCTAATGTGCGCAATTTCGGTGAAATCGAATTTTGGTTCGCACTCATCAAGATCGTCGCCATCGTCGCTTTGATCATTACCGGGGTGGTTATGCTGACATCGGGTTATACATCACCCAATGGCACTAAAGCTTCCGTTGCCCATTTGTGGGATCAGGGCGGTTTCTTCCCGAATGGCTTCTTTGGCTTTGTAGCTGGTTTCCAGATTGCCGTTTTTGCCTTTGTTGGTATTGAACTTGTCGGTACTGCTGCAGCTGAAACTGAAAATCCGGAACGCAATCTGCCGAAAGCGATCAATTCGATCCCTGTTCGTATTGTGCTGTTCTATCTCGGATCGCTCTTCGTTATCATGACGGTAATGCCGTGGAACCAGATTGATCCAAGCAGCAGTCCGTTTGTTGCCATGTTCTCGCTGGCAGGTCTGGGCATCGCGGCTCATGTGGTCAATTTCGTAGTATTGACCTCGGCAGCATCAAGTGCGAATTCCGGCATCTACTCAACATCGCGTATGATTTTCGGTCTTGCCAGCTATGCTTTGGCGCCCAAAACATTGGGTAAGCTCAACCATCGCAAAGTGCCGGTCAATGCGCTATTTTTCTCCTGCACCTTCCTGCTCGCAGGTGTCGTGCTGCTTTATGCGGGACAGAGCATAATTGAAGCTTTCACCATTGTAACCACAATCTCAGCATTGTTGTTTATCTTTGTCTGGTCGATCATTCTGGCGTCTTACGTACAATATCGCCGTAAACGCCCTGATCTTCATGCAAAATCAAAATTCAAAATGCCGGGTGGTTATGCTGCTGTCGTAATGGTGTTTGCATTCTTTGCCTTCATTCTCTGGGCCTTGACACAGCAAGCGGATACGGCGCAGGCTCTGCTGATTACACCGGTTTGGTTCGTGCTTTTGGCAGTGGTTTATTTCATAATGCCTAAGAAAAAAGCTTAAAAATAAAAAGGCCACTCAACTGAGTGGCCTTTTTAAATTGTACATGAAACAGCAATCAGAAATTCGCAGTCAACGACGCATAGAATGTGCGGCCGGGGCCTGGTTGCAATACAAGGCTGAGCGGATCAACATAATATCTGTCTGTCAGGTTTTCGATACGCAAACTTGCGGTGTAATTATCGTTGATTTTATATTCGGCGAATACATCCACAAGCGTATAAGGTTTCCAGTCAACCAACGTGATGAATTGAGACATGCCTTGTCCGGTAACATCGCCATGACCAACCGCACGCGACGACGTATATGAAATACGACCGCCAACGGTAAGCGCATCTTCAAGCAGTTTTTGCGACAGTGTCAGATCAATGCCATATTTAGGCGGGATCTGGTTGGTTGCATAATCTGCATAAAGAGACTTGTTTTCGCATGTGCCTGCATCGCGACAGAATTCAACATTGAGATAATAATTGGCGGCCAATGTCGCTTCAAATCCGCCGACCGTGTAATTTGCCGACAATTCAAGACCTGCAAAACGGGCTCTGTCGATATTGCGGATACCAACATTTTGCGAATTGGCATATTTACGAAACTCGCGGGCGATATAATCTTTGACGTCCCAGTTGAAATAGCCAATTTTCACCATTGTGCGGTCATCATCGGCGAATATATCATCGTGGATGAAATTCGCTCCGATTTCCCAATTGCTGGAACGTTCCGCTTTGGTGTCTTCATTCACCGTCATATTGAAAGCAGAAACTGCTTCCATAATACTTGGTGCACGCAAGGTGCTTGAATAATTGGCATAAAGCTGAGTGCCTTTAAATGGCTCTACAGTCACACCCAATGACGGGCTCCAGCCATCCTGTTTGAGACGTGCTTTACCATAGACCATATCAGGATGATCCATATGCATCGAGCTTCGATCACGTGACCACATTGATGAATAACGTAAACCGCCATTGATGGTCAGCCAGTCAATCGGCTTATAGGCTGTTTTGATATAGGCTGCTGCTTCCTCGCGTTTGCCATCACGCAAATCCAGCCAGCTGTCATATTTTTTTGTATCCGCAGATGGCTTGGTGGATTCCATCTTATATGAACCGCCAAAAGTAAGATCAAAATCACCTAGATCTGTTTCAAATTGCGAGCGATTGCTGACATCACCGCCCCATGTCCAAAGATCAGGCCCTGACTTGAACCCTGGAGGAGGATTGTTGCTGCCGCCATAAGCTGTCGGGCTTCGTTGTTTGAGCTTGGTGCCCCAAAGATTGGCCTTGAGATTGATCAGGTCATTATCTGCCGGATCCCAACGATATTTGAATGTACCCGTATGGGCATCAACATCTGTTGTAAGTTCTTGCTGGACAGCTTGCTGGGTTAGCCCTTTGAAATTTGATGCCATCCGGTCACCGGCTTCGCTTGAAAAGCCGGTATAGCCAAGCTGGATACTATGACCATCACCAAACATCACCTTGCCTTTAAGCAGGGTGGATTTGGTTTCGAGCTGGGTGTTCAAAACCTGCTCGCCAGCGCGGTAATTAGCTATCCCTGTATTCTCAATATAATTTGGAAACCAATTGTGATTAGACGGATTATCGCAGTAATAGAGACACGCGACCATGCCGCCGCGATCAATAGCCTCTGCCGCAGTGCCATGCTTACCGGCATGATAATTACCGCGTTTGCGATAGGCATAACCGGCTAATAATTCTATATGCTCATCCTGCATGGCTGCAACAATGCTACCTGAGCCATTGGTTGGCTTGAGAAAAGCCGGACGGTTCATTGTTGCGTCAGATGCCTCCGCAGTTGAATGATAATATGGATCAAGGTCAGGATTTTGCGGGCCGGAATAGCCCCTGTTGTTGATTAAATATCCTGCTTTCGTGTCTGCTTCCGGCTTACTGGAATTTGTGCCAAAGTCGCCCTTAACACGCAGGCCGAAGCGATTGCCTTCCTTGACAATATCACCCGCTTCAAGGGTGCGCATAGCAACTGTTCCGGCTATACCGCTGGAGGCAGCATCAGAGCCTTTTTGAATATCAATACCGCCGAGAAAATCCGGATCGACAAATGTACGGTTGGAAATACCCTGATAGCCCTGATAGACATTGACAGCGTTTTCCGCACCATCAATCGTGGTGGCAACACGCCCCATGCCCTGCATGCCGCGAATATTGACGTCAATTGAGCCCGCACCATTACGCGATTCACCTGATGAAACTCCGGGTGTGCCGCGGAAAATATCAGCAGGACTTGAACCACGGAAACGTTCAATATTCTGCTCTGAAATATAGGCTGTCGGTGCTGCGGTATGATAAGGGGCATCAACAGCTGCTGTTGCCGCATTTGTCACGGTGATTGTATTAAGCAAAAGGCTGCCGTCAGGCGCTGTGGTATTTTGCGCATTATCGGACGGGTCACTGACGGTGAGTGTTGATCCTTGTATGCGATACTGCAGATTGGAGCCGGATAAAAGTTGGCGCAATGCCTGATCACGGGTCAGATTGCCTTGCAGCGTGGGACTGCGTTTACCGGCAATCATATTTGACTGCATCAAAAGTTTAAGTCCGGCACGATCTGCGAAAGCAATCAGCGCTGACCCCATATCTTGTGAGCGGATATTGAAACTTATCGTTTGCGGTGCGGATGTTTGAGCATTTGCAATGCTTCCCGAACCAAATTGAAGAATTGCGATAAATGCAACAGAGGTCATAAGACCAATTTTTTTAGTCTTTTGGGATAGAGAAAACTGCCTCTCTTTTATCATGCCATGCATAAAACTTACCGCCTTTTCATTATTATTTCCGGTCTCCGCACAAGCAGATTTTCCGGCCTCATAATTTAAAGACGAAAGGAGATGCAGAAGATGGAACCTTAAAAATAAAAAATTTGATCTTTTTAATCATATTTTTCTGAAAGCTGAATTCGGGCGTATAATTGTTACATATGGCAGACGTGTAACGTAGACAGGAAGCGTGTTTTCAATTGCCTGAAAAATTTCTTCAGGCTGTGTCAAATCGAAGATACCCGTAATTTGTAATGCATATAATTGGTCACTGGCGAGAATGATTTTTCCAGAGCGGTAACGTTCCAATTCGGTAATAACATCACCAAGTGGCTTGGCATTAAAAATAAGTTTGCCTCTGCGCCAAGCCGTTTTCATTTCGACATCCACATGATCCTGTAAAGATACAGCACCATCTTCCTGATAGAAAATACGGGAATTGGCCTGCACGACCATCATATCACGGTCTTTGAAATGATGATCGACATTGGTTGTGACACCGACTGTCCCTTCAATAACAGTTACCGAAACCTGACGTGGACGAATATCGATATCAAATATAGTGCCCAATGCGCGGGTCTGCCCGTATAGTGCATCCACAATAAATGGACGTGTGCGATCCTTGGCAACGCTGAACAAAGCCTGCCCCTCATACAAGGTCAGGCGTCGCTCTTGCTCAGTAATTTTGACAGATAATGCTGAATTGGCATTCAGTGTAACAACTGAGCCGTCCACAAGCGTTACAGCACGTTGCTCGCCTGTGCCGGTGGTATAATCGGCAAAAAGGCGTGGCCCGATAAGACCGGTTTGATAAAGAGCCGCACCGCTCACAAATGCCATTGAAAGCCCAAGCAAGGAGCGTCTTGTCAAATGGCGCTGTTTGGCGGTTTTGTTGATGCGTTTACCGGCCGAGCCAATGCCGTACCACAAGCTTTCAGCTTCTTTTGCCACCATTTCATGCTGCGGGCTTTGGCGACGCCAATTGTTAAATTTTTGATAGTCTTGTTCGGTTGCACGCCCGGAACTTAAATAAACAATCCAGTCGATTGCTTCATCGCTTAAGCCAATATCCGCTGAAGATTGATTATTTTTAATCATAATGCGCTGTTGATTTGGCGGAAATGATCGCGGCAATGACGCAAAGCTTGCGTCAAATAACGGGTGACCATTCTTTCAGATACATCCAAGCGCCGCGCAATTTCATAATGGGTCAGCAAATCACATCGCGCCATCAATAATGCGCTACGCGGTTTGGGTGGCAGTTGCAATAAAGCATAGACCAACTGACGCAATTGATCGCGGTCTATTGCATGTTTTTCAGGGCTCGGCGCGGTATCCGCGACTGTTACAAGAATTTCTTCATCGCTCAGACAGGCTTTGGTGTGGCGCTGCTCGCGGCGTAACAAATCAATGGCAATATTATTTGCAACGCGCAGAATAAACGCGCGATTATCGCGAACCTCGTAAGGGCGACTTTCTATATTTGACAACCTGACCCATATTTCCTGAATAGCATCTTCCGCCAATTCATGAGAATTGGTTCGTTTTTTCAACATGTCCCGAATATATTTCAGCTGTTGAAAATAAACGGACATCAGATCTTCAGAATTTTCGGCGGATTGAATGCTCATCATGTGGTCTGTTGTTCGATTCAGGTTGACCGAATAATACTAGACCAAAAAACTCAAATTTAATAGCGGGATTTTTTTATCAAAATAATCGGAATCATCACAGCTCCTGCCTCACTCAATTCCTACATAAATTCATATGATAACTCATCAGATGTGAAAAAAATGCGACACAATCGGCTTGCCAGCACATAAACGGTATGGACGGTTGCACCCTGACTTTTATGGATGGTCGCCGCATAGCCATAATCTGTTGACGGCGCTGCACCTCAATATCGGCATTACCCTTGATACGATCCGATTGCTCTCCCTTTCGATCGATACCATCAGCAGCCGGGCCGCGGTGCATCGCGGGTTTGATAGATATGCCACGTTCCGAATAGAAACGATGATCAACGCGGAAATCAAAACCATGCTGCGCAAGGTGTTGATTTTGTGTTTCCGCCCAAGACTTCCGAAGAGCTGGAATAAGCTCTTTGTCAACGCCCGAATTGCCGATAGAGCACATGCCCGTTCTTGGAGAATTTCGGATTGCCTTCAGCATCCAGCGAATGGATATTTTTAGTCCCATTGCTATGTTCGGCAAGAGGGCGCAATATCGACATTATGTGAACGTGCGGATTGCTTCGGAGGTGAGGTTCACAATTTTTTGCCACAGTTTGCCAGCACAACTGGCTCCATCATGGCAATTTCCAGAATTTCGCTGGAGGGGTGTTCATATCTAAGATATGAAAATTGTTTCGTGTTTCCATTCTTATTTTTAATTGAGTTTCACTAAGTTTTTTTGTTTATATTTGCCATCACCATTGCCTGAATGGATAACTCCCCTGCCCGCGCTTTTGATGTGAGTGTACGCAGATATCCGCCGGCTGATTGGATATGGTTGCAGCGTTGTAAAATGCACGCAATTGCAATTGCTGTGTCTTCATGCCCCATTTGATCCAGAGCATCCTGATAGGCTGATGT
This sequence comes from Paenochrobactrum sp. BZR 201-1, assembly GCF_044987585.2. Taxonomy (NCBI): domain Bacteria; kingdom Pseudomonadati; phylum Pseudomonadota; class Alphaproteobacteria; order Hyphomicrobiales; family Brucellaceae; genus Paenochrobactrum; species Paenochrobactrum sp. BZR 201-1. The sequence goes on from NZ_JBJDRZ020000010.1 coordinate 89,195, forward strand.
GGAAATATTCAAATAATTTCGTACTTGTGCGGTGGTTTTGATAAAATCACGCCAATTTTTAATGCCATCTACGGCATAATCTGCAATTTCAGGGCAAGCTTTTAAAACAAGATTGAGTGTTAAAAACGGATGTCTTGTTTGAGATTGAGGATTTGATCCAACTTCTGTTTCAATCTTTTCTAAAGTTGATTCAGATTCAATATAGTAATCAGTATTGGATTCATTATGCTGCCGCTCAATATCGCAGTCATTGGCGCTCATATTTTTGGAATTTTCATTTAATTTCAGTGTTTTATCAACATCCGTCCGTAATGCGCTCAATTCTGTCAGAATGATTTCAAGTTGATTGAGTGTGGCGCGGCGTGGCAGAGCGTCTACAATTGCTCGAAACTTGTTGAAAAGCCCCTCCCAATTACCCGACATAGCTTCAGTCAATGCTACATCAATGAGCTTTCCGATGTCACGACGCTGAAGGGTAATGCGCTCTCTGGTGCGTTTGAGCTTGAGATTGCTTTCAGCAACACTTTCGGCTGCTTGCATGATTTCATCATAGCGTACCAGCAAAGGAGCCAGCGAAAAGCCGAAAGCTTCCTGCACAGCACCTTGTTTATCTTTATGGGCATAGCGTTTGCCGTTCGGGCTGTCACGTCGAATGATAAGGCCTGCATTGACCAATGCTGCCAAATGACGACGCAAAGTCGGGTCAGGCATGCCATGCGCGCGCAGTGACAATTGCTTGTTGGAAGGAAAGACGACGAGACCGCTTTCTTCATTCAAACTTGTTTCGGGATAAAAAGACAATAGCGCGCTGAGCACCGCTAAAGAACGATCGCTTATATTGAAATGGGAACGACCTTCACAAAGCGCTTTATAAAGCTGCCACTTATCGGCTTTTTTCTCTTTCAGATTGGTTTTTCTGGCAAAATGTTGCACTGACAAAAGGTCAAACGACATTGTTCGCCCCCCGAAAGGGGTCGTTGCAAACTGCACATCCATGGTTCTTTACCCTTTAAATTCAGGCAAAAGAAGTTTGTTCGCCAAAATGACGTTCCAACACTTGACAGGGATTCATGGAAATGCGATTCTAAACGTGCTTAAGGTTTGAGAAGGGCTTCCATGACGGAAACGTTTTGGTGGCCTTTTTCTTTTGCGGTTGCGCTCCTGGTTACATCTTAATCTTTAAACGATTCTCACCGTTCTATTGCCGTTTGAAGGCTTCGTATAAATCATCCAGCTGATTGGTTATAAAATCAGCGAATTTTGTACTGTCAGCGGCTTCAATCGATAATGTCGTTTTCTTCAGGCTCCTCTTCACCGACACATTCACGGCCCTATCTATAGCATTCCACCGGGTGCTGTTGGATAAGTTTTTTGGTTTTTGTGTGGGCTGTGCCTGTGCTTTCTGGCGAGCAATGAGTTTGCTCCAAAGTTTCAGGAAGCGCTCATCAGAGCCAAGCGCTTTAAAATCACTGTGCGAAAGCAGAGTTTCGATTGTTTGATCGGGCGTGACTTGCTGCCATAATTTGGCAAATTCTTCCCAGCGGCCGCGGCCAATGCCCGGTGCTTTGCCAATCGCATATAAAACCGGTTTTGGCAGCGTCTGACCAATGCGGATCATCTCGGAAATATGTGATTTGCCGGTGGAAAGGGAAGCGCAAATGGTTTCACGCTTAAAGCCTGCTTCTTCCTGCGCCACCGCAAACAAACATTTTTCGATGAAAGAGAGATCTTCACGGGCGGTGTTTTCCTCACCCTGAAAGATCACCGCTTCTTCATCGCTTAAACTGCGAATGGCAGTTTTAAACTTGATGCCCAGTTGTTTAGCGGCGGCAAGACGCCTGCGACCATAAACAATCTGAAATTTACCTGGTTGATCATCAAGCGGGCGCACGAGTCCTGGAACAATCTGGCCGCGCTCTTCAATGGATGCCACAATTTCTGCAATGGCGGCATCATCATAGGCGCTGTCAAAGCGGTCATCAATGGTGGACGGCAGAATGCGTTCTGGCTCCATCTCGACGATCTGATCGGCGTTTTTCAGCAAACGTTCAGCCAGTTCACTGCGTTCTTGCATATGGCGTACACCGGCAGCCACTTTCATCAGATGTGGCGAAGCCGAACGCGCGGTAGCTTGTTCGGTTGTTGCTTCTTCATCCAATTTGCCAAGTACGGCGGCAAACATGCCTTTTGAATCTTTTCGGCTCATAATTCACGTCCCCATGCAGTTACAATGAGGTTTTCAATTTCTGCATTGGCAGCATTGATCGATTCAATTGCGCGGTCATAGGTTTTAGGTGCAGAGAAACGCGACCGCTGCACTTCATAAAGACTTTGCTTCCAAGTCAGAGCATCTGAAACGGCTGTGGATTTGGCGACAGCATTGAGCAGCAAATCCTCACCAAAGACCTGCCGCATCAAAGCCTGCATATTCGCTTGCGGATGATCATTGGCTTCAAATTTGGTGATCAGGAATTTAGCAAAATCCCATTGCGCCCCTGCCCCAGCTTCATCAAGAATTTGCATGTATGATGCAGCCAGCTCCAAAAACTTGGCGGTGGAATCGACATCCAGCATTTGCGCCGGCACTGGAATGAGAACACCGGTTGCGGCTGTCAGTGATGACAGAGTGAGGAAGTTGAGCGAAGGCGCACAGTCCAGCAGGATAACATCATAATCATGCGCCACTTGTTCCAGCGCTTGCGAAACGCGCAGCAAGAAACCGGTGCCGCCGCTTTTGCGCATTTCCAACGCCACTGATGTTTCAAACTCGGTGAGTTCCAGACCGGCACAGATGACATCAAAACCGGCAATATGGGTTTTGCGCACGATCTGTTGTGTCGGTATCGGCTCATCAAAGCGGATGGATGAATAAAGCGTATCGCCATCGCGATAATCAAAATTGGGCAAAGCACCATGCAGACTGGTCAGAGACGCCTGCGGATCCATATCAACGGCTAAGACACGATAGCCGCGCAAAGCCAGCCAATGGCCTAAATGAATGGTGGTTGATGTTTTGGAAGATCCGCCCTTAAAATTGGTGACCGCAATGATCTGACATTCCTCGCCTTCAACGCGGCGCGGATTGATCCATTTTTTGCGACCGTTCTCGGCCAGATACATCCGCAGCTCCAACACTTGTTCCAGTGTATAAAGACGGCGGCCATTGGCGAGTGTTTCAGGTTCCGGCCCCTGCCCCTTTAAGGAGACCTGACGAATATAGGCTTCGGTGACACCCAAGAGCCCCGCCACTTCGGTGGAGGTGAATTTGCGCATAGTGCGGAAAGCATTTGGCGGGTATTGTGCAAGGGATAAATTATTCAGCGCCTTGTCGAGCTTGCTCGAAAAGGTGTTCATAAAATGCAAACTGCTTAAATGACGAGACAACCGATTTTCTCCTTAAACCGTATATTGCTCTAGACCAGATATGGTTAACAAGCAGTTAACGACCCTCAAAATACGCAAACTTTCCGAAATACGACAATTTAGCGTAGCTTCAATATGGCCGATTCTGATCATAAGTGCAAATGCCCATTTTCAGATCAGTTCCCAGCTGGGAACTTTTCAAATTCACCCTTCAATTTGCGCTTCGTCAATTGATAGTTCCCAGCTGGGAATGGTTTGAAAGACACTTCATTCTTGCTTGACTTATAACTGTCTCTCTATAGTTTCACACCGTCATGGTTTTCCGGTTGACGCCGGAAGCTTAAGAGGGAATCCGGTGCGAGACCGGAGCTGACCCGCAACTGTGAACGGCGAGCATAGAGCCAATATGTCACTGACAGGAAACTGTCGGGAAGGCGGCTTGAAAGCATTGACCCGTGAGCCAGGAGACCTGCCCTGACGCGATGAATTCTGTGGTCGGGGTGTGCCGCAAGAATGCGCCAATGGGTACAAGCAAACCATATGCGCATTTTCTGTCCGCCTCATTTGCATTCGGGGTGGAGATTAAATGGATCAGTGCAGTGTTAAAGACAATCAATCCCCTGCAGCGCCTGTCGCGCAAGAGGCGGTGATTTTGCTGGCTAAATCCGCCTTTGCCGCCGCCCCGCATCAGGACATGCAAAGATTGGCTGAACTTGCAGCCGTGCAATATCCGCAGGCTCACATTATCTATGCCTTTAGCGAGCAAGGCCGCCCTTCATTCAAACAAGCTTTGTTGGAACTTAGTCGCCAAAATTTCAAACAGATTTTAGTGCTGCCGCTTGTCTTGCCGATGGAGCCTAGCTTTCAGCTTTGGATCACCAAGATGCTGCGCCGTTGGCAGCAGGAAAGTGACCTGCCGTGGCCGGAAATCAAGTTGGGAGCAACGCTGGATAAAAGCCCGTATTGGGCAGCACTTTTGAAAGGCCTGTTGCATGAGACGGCGCAATCCGTTCCCCTCCCCCCAATGGAAAAACCATTTAATGAAGGTTCGCTGATACCGGCGCAAAAATATCGTATGCTGGTTTGCGAAGGACGCGCTTGTCAGGCGGCCGGTGCTGACGCGATATGGTGCCATTTGCGCAATGAGCAAGAGCGGCAAAAATTGCGCATTGTCGGCGAGGGCATGATGAGCGCGCAGACCAGTTGTCTGGGGCCGTGCAATTTGGCACCGGTGGTGCAGGTTTTTCCTGATGGTACTTGGTATGGCGGCGTCACTGAACAGGCGATTGACCGCATCATATCCGAGCATTTGCTGCAAGGTTTGCCGGTTAATGATTTTGCCTATAGCGCTACGGGTAAAAAACAACGCTTGCGCGGATGATGACAAGCACTTTGATTTTTCTTAACAACTTGATCCTGCAATCGCATTCTCAATGGAGATCTATATGCGTCTGACTTTAAAAAAATGGCTGTCTTCGCTATTGGTGGTGTCGGCACTTACGGCGGTCAGCACTGTTGCTTACGCGGCCGAAACTTTGCGCATTGGTCAAAGCTTTATGACCAATGGTCTTGATCCGGCGAAAGGCTCCAACGGCTGGGCGCTGGCAAGTCATGGTGTGGGTGAAAATTTGTACACCGTCAATCAGGCTGGTGAATTGGTGCCGGAATTGGCAGATAAAGCCGAGCGCATCGATGATCTGAACTGGAAAATCACGCTTAAAAAAGACCGGTTATTTTCTGATGGCACGCCGGTGACATCGAAAGCGATTGCGTCCGGTTTCGACAATACTTTTAAACTCAATAAAGCGGCACATGCCACCGGTGGTCTGATTGCTTTTGAAGCACCGGATGATTTGACCCTGATGGTTAAAACCGAAAAGCCGGTGGCGCTCATTCAGGCATTATTTGCCGAATGGCCGCTGATTGTTTATAAGCTCAACGATAAAGGCGAGGTGATTTATACCGGCCCTTATGCGATTAGTGATTTTAAGGCCGACACATCGCTTGATCTGATTGCCAATCCGCATTTTGAAGGCGCTGAAAAACGTTCACCTGTTCACTTGCAGAAATTCGGCGACAGTCAAAGCTTGGCGCTGGCATTTGAATCCGGCGAGCTGGATTTGGCCTTTGGTTTGCCGTCTGAAATAGTGCCGCGTTTGAAAAACAATACGGATTTGACCCTTAAACCTTTTGATGTCGGCTATCAGTATTTTGCTTTCCTCAATACAGGTCGCCCTGCTCTGCAAGATGTGCAGGTGCGTCGCGCCATTGATCTGGCGCTTGACCGCACACAGCTTATTCAATCGATCAATGCCGGCAATATCGCCACTGGAGCTTATGCGGCTTATTTCCCGTTTGCGATGAAAGAGCCGCGCCTTACTGATTTGGCTGAGGCCGAGAAAATTCTTGATAGCGCTAGCTGGGTTAAAACCGCGTCCGGTGTGCGTGAAAAAGACGGCAAGCCTTTGTTGTTGCTGGTTGCCACCTACTCGCAGCGTGCCGATTTTGTCACCATGTTACCGGTGATGAAATCAGCGCTGATGGCAATGGGTGCGCAGGTGGAAACAAAAATCGTTGAAAATGGCAATGAATATGGCGCTGAAGGCGATTTTGATGTCTTCTTATGGGCACAACATACCGCGCCAACCGGTGATCCGGCCTTTTTCCTTAATTCCATGTTGCGTTCTGGTGCATCGCTTAATTTCAGCCGCTACGCAAGTGCCGAATTCGATAGCATCATTGATGGTTTTGCCAACGAGACCGATATGGCAAAGCGTGTAGACATAGCACGTTTGGCGCAGGAGAAACTCTTTGAAGATGTTCCGGCCTCTTTCCTCGTTTCGCCGGTTTGGACGGTTGGCCTTTCCAAGCGGTTGGAAAACTACCAGCCATGGGGCTCGGATTATCATGTTTTGCGCGCGGATATGGGCGAGTAAAACAGGATCATGATAAAGGCAATCATCCACCGCGTGACGCGTAGCAGTTTGAGCCTGCTCGTTATTTCACTGTTGGCATTTTACATCATTGCATCTATGCCCGCCGATCCGGTGATGATTGCCATTCGCGCTTGGAACTTGACGGCGACTGATGAAACAGTCGCCGCATTGCGCTCCCAATGGGGGCTGGATCTGCCACTGTTTGAGCGTTATCTGATTTGGCTGAAAGGTTTTGTCAGTGGTGATTGGGGCCGCTCTTTCCGTACCGGTGAGCTGGTTCTGGATGAGTTTATGCGCCGCCTGCCCGTGTCATTGGCACTGGGGCTAAGCGGTCTGACACTAGCCATTTTATTGGCCATTCCTTTCGGTTTTTTTGCTGCTCTTAAACCAAAAGGCGCGGTTGATCGCGTCAGCCGTTTTTTATCCATCTTCGTGCAGACAATGCCGGGCTTCTGGATTGCGCTTATTTTATTATGGTTTTTCGGGGTTTATTTTAAAATCCTGCGTCCATTTTCTGGTAACAATAGTGCCTATATTTTGCCAATTATCATTATCAGCCTGCACTCGCTTGGTGTGCTGACGCGTGTTTACCGGCGTGATTTGATTCATACCCGTGAACAGGCTTATTTCACCACTGCGCTTGCCAAGGGGCTATCGATGCGCCAAGCCTGTTGGCATCACGGCCATCGCTCAGCCCTTTATGCGATGCTCAGCGCTGTTCGTTCAGAAGCGGGCTGGGTGATCGGCAGCACAGCGACAATGGAAATTTTGTTCAACCTGCCGGGCATTAGCCAGTTTTTGGTGCAGAGTATTTCGGCGCGCGATCATATGGTGCTAGTTGCCTATGTGATGGTGGTGGCACTTTGGATGATGGTGCTCAACGCGGTTATTCTCACTCTATTGAACCGCTTGGATCCGCGTGCCGCATGAGAGTGTCGCGTCTTATCCCTTACTGCCTGCTTGGTGCTTTAAGCCTGTTTTTTGTGCTTGGCTTTTGCTGGCAGCCTTATGATCCGGATATGGTGGATTTGGGCAATCGTTATGCTTCATCGTCATGGACACATTGGCTTGGTACTGATCATCTGGGGCGAGATTTGTTTTCGCGCATTATGGTGGGTGGCTGGCGCACCGGCAGTGTGATTGTCTGCGTCATGCTGGTGGGTTTTACGGGTGGTGCGTTGCTTGGCACCACCGCTGCGGTTTTGGGTGATTGGCGCGGCAATGCGCTTTTGCGGCTATGCGAAATGTCGATTGTTATCCCGACACTCATTATTGCGCTGACAGCGGCGGCGATCTTTGGCCTAACCCCATTAAGTGCGAGCTTGGCCTTGGGGTTTGCTGGTGTCGGCCCGCATGCTTTATTGGCGCACACACTTACACGGCGTATTTTGGGGCGGCCCTTTGTGCAGGCAGCACATGCCTTGGGAGTAGGGCGGATAAGGCTGATATTCCGGCATATTTTGCCCAATAGTCTGCCGGTGATGCTTACTTATGTTGGCAGTCAGGCAGGTATGGCGGTGGTGGCTTATGCCTCGCTTGCTTTTATCGGTCTTGGCGCTGATCCGTCAAAGCCGGATTGGGGTTCGATGTTGTTTGAATACCGGATGTTTATCTTTGATTATCCGACGCTGATGATCTGGCCGGGTGTGGCGATTGCGGTGACAACTGGTTTGCTCAATTGGATTTTTGATCCGGAAACGGATACAGAAAATAGCCTGAAGCCAGAGCATTCTATACGATAGATTGTATAAAACGACATTATACGGCAATTGGTATATTTTGAAATTATACGCTTAAACGTATATTGCTTGAATATCGCATTTAGCGTATAAATAACCGATGAAACAATTAGCCCGCAGTCCGGAACAGATAGGTAACCTTATTCGCCGCGCCCGCAAAAAGCAGGGGCTCAGTCAGGCAGAGCTTGGCGAGCGCACAGGTTTGCGTCAGGCGAGTATTTCGCTGCTTGAAAGCGGAAATCCCGCCATTCGGCTGGATAATTTGCTAAGCGTTTTGGCGGTACTTGATCTCGATATGAGCATCGGCATCCGCAGCCAAACAAGCCTTAGCGATCTGGAAGACTGGCTCGTTTAATGGCACGGCGCGCGCAATATCGCCCGCTTCGGGTGCTTTTGAACAATCGTCTGGTTGGTTTTTTACGCAAATTTCCAAGCAATGCCATTGAGTTTCAATATGATGTTTCATGGCTTGATCGCCCAAATAGTTTCCCGATATCGCTTTCGCTGCCTTTGCGCGAGGATGCTTATCGCGGCGAGGCGGTGAGTGCGGTTTTTGACAATCTTTTGCCGGATTCACCGCATTTGCGCCGTTTGGTAGCTGAAAAAACCGGCGCGCGCAGTGCTGATGCTTATGGGCTTTTACAAGCAATCGGCCGCGATTGTGTCGGAGCCTTGCAGTTTCTGGATGATGATGCTGATCACAGCCTTGAGCACAATATTGAAGGCGAAGTGGTGGATGACAGCCAAATCGAAGCGATTTTAAAAAATCTGGCTTTGGCACCTTTGGGGTTGGGGCGCGACAGTGATTTTCGCATTTCGGTGGCAGGTGCGCAGGAAAAAACCGCACTTTTGCGCTATCAGGATCAATGGCTTAAACCCTTTGGCACCACGCCAACGACGCATATTTTCAAAACGCAGATCGGCACTTTGCCCAATGGCATCAATCTCAACAACAGTGTCGAGAATGAGTTTTATTGCATGAGCTTGTTTAAAGCTTTCGGCTTGCCGGTTGCCAATGTGGAAATGCAGCACTTTGGTAGCACAAAAGCTTTGGTGATTGAGCGTTTTGATCGCGCTTGGCGGGAAAATGCCTCAAGCAAGAGGGCGGGGGAGGTGAGAAGAGGGGAGCGCTTGTTGCGTTTGCCGCAAGAAGATATGTGTCAGGCTTTATCTTGCCCGCCGAGCCTTAAATATCAGGCCGATGGCGGGCCTGGCATTGTGCAGGTGCTCAATTTGTTAAAAGCAAGTGATAATCCGCAACGCGATCAAACGCGTTTTATGATTGCGCAAATCCTGTTCTGGATGATTGGCGCAACCGACGGGCATGCGAAAAATTTCAGCATTTTCATGCTGCCGGGCGGCGGTTTTAAAATGACGCCGTTTTACGATATTTTGACAGTCTTGCCCAATCTGGCGCAGAGGCAAATTGAACGGCGACAGATGAAACTTGCAATGTCGGTGGGGCAAAATAAGCATTATCTCTGCCATGAAATCCAGCCGCGCCATTTTATGCAAAGTATTGCTAAAGCAGGGCTTGCAAAAATCATTGTGCGCGATGCGTTTGACTATATCATGGCCCATTTTGATCAGGCATTTGAAAATGTAGTGCTGGTTTTTCCGGATGATTTTCCGTTTAGCTTGCATGAATTGGTCAAAGCTTCAGCCATTGAGAAGCGAAAGCTGATTGAGCAATATTGCCAAGAACTTTGATCTAAAAACGGGCAATCGTGAAAGCGACAAATCTTTCACGATTGCAAAAGTTTATTCAGCCGCTTCTGCACAAAGTGCTGCATTGGCGGGTGCAAAACGCATGCCTAAACGGTCAATCATGGATTGATCCTGCCATGCTGCGGGATTGCCGGTTGTAAGCAAAACATCACCCACAAAGATGGAATTGGCCCCAGCTAAAAAGCATAAAACCTGCAATTCTTCGCTCATGCCGGTGCGACCGGCCGATAGGCGCACCACGCTTTGCGGCATTAAAATCCGCGCCAAGGCAATGGTTCTGACCAGAGAGAATGGCTCCACCGGTTGCGCGCGTTTTTGCACCGGTGTTTTGTCGATCTCGTTCCAGAGATTGATCGGCACACTATCGGGATGGGCGGGCAGTGTGGCGAGTGTCACAAGCATGGAGATGCGGTCATCCAGCTTTTCACCCATGCCCAGAATACCGCCACAACAGACTTTGATGCCGCCTTTGCGCACCTGTTCCACGGTCTGCAAGCGATCTTCCATGGTTCGGGTGGTTGCAATTTCGCGGTAATAGTCGGGCGAGGTATCAATATTATGGTTATAGAAATCAAGCCCTGCGCTTTTAAGCTGTGCAACCTGCTCCGGCGATAACATGCCAAGCGTCATGCAGGTTTCCAAGCCCAACTCGCGCACACCTTTGACCATGGCGCAAAGCTTGTCCATGTCTCGGTTTTTGGGGCTTCGCCATGCAGCTCCCATGCAAAAACGCTGCGCGCCGGATGTTTTGGCGCGTCTTGCCGCCTTTAAAACATCATCGACATCCATCAGCTTGGTGGCTTTGACACCGGTATCGTGATGCACACTTTGCGAGCAATAACCGCAATCTTCCGGACAGCCACCAGTTTTGATCGAGAGCAGACTTGCTGTTTCAATGGTGATAGGGTCAAAATATTGACGGTGGGTTACTTGCGCGCGGTGCATCAGATCGGGGAAGGGCAGTGCATGAATGGCACGCGCTTCTTCCATTGTCCAATTGGTGCGGATCATGGGTTTGTCACCTTGGCGAGGTTTTTAAAGCCATAAAGAAGCGCGACACCTAATGCCACTTTAAGCAGATCACCTAACAAAAATGGTGTGAGGCCGATGGAAAGGAGATTGGTGGCTGGTACAAATGCTGTCAACCAGAGTAGGCCGCAGATATAGGTCACAGCCAGACCGCTCAACATGGCAGCGCTTGTGCGTAGGAGATTACCTTTGGCGGCAAGTGTTGGCGTGAGCCAGCTAGCCAATAAATAGCCAATCAGATAGCCGCCGGTTGGCCCCATTGCATAGGCAAAGCCGATGCCCCTCTCCGGCGATCCGGAAAAAACAGGCAGCCCGGCAAGGCCGGCTGCAAGATATGTGGCCATTGCCGCCAGCCCCAAACGCGGCCCAACAGCAACTGCCAACGTTAAAACCGCCAAAGTGTGCAAAGTCATAGGCACCGGCCAAAACGGGATCTGAATTTTTGCCCCGATTGTAATAATCGTCGCTCCACAGATGACGAGGGCCGTTTTTTTGACCATATTTGATGGCCGAAGCCGTGAATTTGCTGTTGCCTGCATTATTAAAAATCTCCAAGTAATTCGATTTATCTATAATAATGGAGTGAAATTTAAAATTGCAATAGAAATATAGATTATTTTTATAGATTTTATTATATTATAGATAATTTATTTAAGTATCTGTAATCGTTTGATTAATGCTGATGCCATTTTAAATGAAAAATGAAATTTCAGCACCAATTCATATGGTTTTAATTTCAAAGAAACACAGCACTTAGGATGCAAGGCCAAAACAATGAGCGACTCAAATATTATTATCTATAATTATTAGTTCTTGATAAGTGGGATTTATCATAAAGGAAAAGAGAAATTGTAATGCTCATTGCTGGACATCTAGATGGTTGAAAACCGTGTTTGAAATGTGCGGCGTTTTTCTATATAGGCATATAAAGGCTTGAGCCTTGCTCGGTTTATTGAACATTATCTCTGGTAGATAATGGATCACTGCTTTTTATGAAGCCGCATTCGGGACGACCCGAAACGTGTAATTCAGGCGGGGACGACCCCAAAAGTGGTTGTATAAAATGTCCCGGCTAACACATTCTCCTCAACTTGTTACTGCTTTCAAACTCATCGCAATTTGGTGTATTGTAGCCGTGTTTTTAGCGTTTGGCACTGATTGGCTGAGCGCACAAATGCCCCTTGGAACGGCGCTGATCGGTTTTGTAATTCTGTTCGCCACCATTTTGGCCGCATCTTTTGGTGTGGTGCATGAAGCGGATGAATTGGCGCAACGATTGGGTGAGCCTTACGGCACGCTGATTTTGACGCTTTCGATTGTTTTTATCGAGGTGATTTTGATTGTCTCGGTGCTTTTAGGGCCGGGTGAGGCGCCTACCATCGGGCGTGACTCGATTTTTGCGGTGATGATGATCATCATGAATTTGGTCACCGGCCTTTGTTTGCTTGCAGGCGCATTGCGCAATGGCGAGCAGGAATATAATGCCCAAGGCTCGCTGTCTTATCTTTCGATGATTATTGTGCTGGCTGGCATTGCGTTTTTGCTGCCCAATACATTGGCGCAAAATTCAGGCAGTTTTTCTGCCATACAGGCCGTTGTCATCGCGAGCTTGACGATATTGCTTTATGCGAGCTTTTTATATTTTCAAATGGGGCAATATAAAACGCATTTTCAACAGCCGCCAAAAGGGGCGATGTCGATAGCCCGCGTTGAAAGCACTCAAGTAGAACAGGCTGAAAAAGCGCCGCTTGATATGCGCAAAAACATCGGCCACGCTATCAAGCTAGTGGCTTTCATGGTGCCGATTGTATTGCTGTCCAAATATCTGGCAATCATCATTGATTATGGCGTGGCAACCAGTGGGGCGCCGATTGCGCTTGGCGGTTTGTTGATTGCGATTATTGTTTTCACGCCGGAGTCGATCACCGCGATTAAAGCTGCGCTCAACAATGAAACGCAGCGCGCGGTTAATCTCTGTTTGGGGGCTTTTGTTTCGACAGTCGGTCTGACAGTTCCGGCAGTTTTGGCAATTGGTCTTCTGACCGGAAAAACCGTCACCTTCGGCATTTCAGTCACTGAAACTGTGCTTTTTGCTATGACCCTAGTTTTAAGCACTTTCACCTATCTGGGCCAGAAAACCACTGCCATTCAGGGGCTTTTGCATCTGGTGTTGTTTGCGGTTTTCACGCTGACATTGCTGAGCGCATAAAACAACAAAGGCAGCATTTGATGCTGCCTTTTATTATTATTCTTTTAAACGATCGCTGTCTTTGCAGAGGAAACAAAGCTCCTCATGAGGATCGGCGGAAAGTGACGCGAAAATAATTGCGCCGTCATACGGCATGATAATATCGCGCCCATCGGCGCGCTTGCCGATAATCTCGCCAGCTTTCACCGCTTCGCCGGCGGTAAAATGTTTCACCAAACGGTCATCAGGATGCTGGCTTAAAATCGGATCACAAATTTCCAAGGTGCGCGGAGCGGGAACTTTGGGTTGCGTGTCTTCTATCATGCCAAGGGTCATCATACCATTAACGACACAATCATAACCGACCTGCGGCCCTTGCGGATCAAGATGCTGGCCGCATTCAACTGTAATGGCATAGCCACCGGAAAAACGCATATATTCTGTAGTGCCAACACCATGCAAAGAGGCCAAGCCTTCGGATACACCTGCTTGGCGTTTCATTTCCAAGGCCTTTTCATGGGCGGGAAGCCAGCCATAGGCCACCATTGGCAGGCCGAAGGATTTGACCAGCTTTTCTTCAGCCTTTGCATGTTTGAAAGGCTCAAGTTCACCATCATTGTCATGCGGGCCGATCAGTGCAAAAGCATGGCCTTGTGAATTGAATGAATGAAGATCAATCAGCACATCTGCGCCACGGAAAAGCGGGCACAAGACATTGGCGACACGGTCTTCATTATCTTGCGGGATGGCGCTTTCGGCCAAGTTGCGGTTGAGATTACGGTCGCCGATGCGGGTATTATTATGACGCGCCAACGCATTGACGACAGGCACGAAAGTCACCTGACCATGCAACAATTGCCGTTTGCCGGAGCGAAATTCTTCTATCAGACGTGCAATCGCCAAAGGCCCTGCGGGTTCATTGCCATGCACGGAACCGGTGACAATCAGGCGCGGACCTTTATGCAATCCGTAAAAACTGACCGTTTCAATAGATGTGAGATTGCTTTGCATTTAGTTGCCTGCCTCATTATTTGCTGAATTGGCTGGCTGAATATCGATCATCATGCCTGGTTTTAAACGGCGGGCGAGTTCTTCCAGATGTTCATGTGCCACAACCACACAACCGGCAGTACCGCTATAATCAGGGCGTGCGGCATGGATAAAAATCGCAGAGCCTGCACCTTTAACCGGCACGGCATCATTCCAGCCCACTGGAATGAACATATCAAACAGCCTTTCGCCACGGCGTGAAGGCTGGCTTTCATCCGTTTCAAATACCAGCTGATTGTAAAATTCGCTCGAAGGATCTTCGCTCCAGCGATAATTTTCAGGCTTAGGCAAAAAAGGGAAATCAAAGCTGCGAAAAGCACCACTGAAAACTGTCGGGTCATAAAAACCATAACGCAGCGGATAGCGGCCAATTGGCGTTTTGGCGTCGCCCTCGCGTTTATCAGCAGGCTGAGCCAAGCCATTGCGACCGGTGGCACATTGCACGCTCCAATCACCAATGGACAATGTGCCGATATGCGGGTTTTGCGGATCTTGTCCGGTGCGTACAACAATAACCGGCTGTGAAAGCGTGGAGCTATTTTCTGAAACTGATGACATGGGTGCAAATCTTACAGGTTTAAGGCTGATATAAATTGACCTGACAATTACATGCTTTGGTTAAAAAACCAATCTATAAGAGAGAGTGAAATGAAACTGGCTTTTAAATGGCAAAAGCCCGCTGGATCGTAAAATTTCAATGCAGCAGGCTATCGTCTAAACTTTGGATATGAGCGGCTTATTTACCCTGTTTTGCCAGTTCCAAAAATTCGGTGATGGAGCCGTATTTCTTCGGGCTTTGCAAAACCTGAGTGGCAAATTGCAGGATTTTCTTCTCGATGCCTGCACGCTTTTCATCATCTTCAATCATATCAACATCAATGACATGGGCGCGGCCAATAGTGCGGCGGATCATTTCGGTTGCGGCATAGCCGACGCTATCCTGCAAGAGATTGTCGAGATAATCATGCAGCACCGAATTGAGCGCGGCAGTGGCTGCACCATTTGGTTGGGCAAAACCGACATCTTGATAAGCGCCACCTGTGCGGCCTTCATGCCAAAGGGCTGTAAATTTTTGGCTAAATCCTGTCCAGATATCTTCAATCATTTTTAGCACTGCAAGACGATAGGCGGCGCGGTCATTTTCCGTTGATTGATACGCTTCCTGCGCATAATAATTGATCAGTAAATTGCCGATCAGAATGCCGATATCAAAACCCATTGGCCCGAAAACGGCAAATTCCGGATCAATCACTTTGGTTTCATCAGCCGTCAGCATGATGGAGCCGGAATGGAGATCGGCATGGAGCAAAGCTTCTGATCGAGTGAGGAACTTATATTTGAGATCCGCAACACGCAGTTTCAGCGCCAGATTATTCTGGATAGCGTGAACGGTTTCGTCCAAAGCCGGGCTTGTCCAGCGATTGTTTTCGGATGCCGTGAACGGCTCGTTGAAGATCAAGCGCTCTGTGATTTCGCACAGTTCAACATTACGCGCGAAATAGGCCACCATTTCGCGCTTTTTTGACGGATCAAGTGCAAAATCCGATGTGCCATAGAGGCATTTGGCCAGATAGGTGGAAATATGATCGGCAAATTTTGGATATTCAACACCATCAATCATGCCTTTGCGCATGATGATGTGGGGCGATAAAAATTCCATTACCATCAAAGATTGTTCGGTATCAAAATGATGGATATGCGGAATATAATCCGGCGCAAGGCGGGCAAATTCGCGTAAAGCCGCAGTTTCAAAAGCCAGCCGCTCGCAGGTTAATGCGCGCGCGCCGCCTGACATACGCGAATAAGGCAGCGCTTGTTTGAAGGCAAGAGCGGCCATTTTATTGGTGACAAAGAAAACGAAATTCAAATTGCCGTCGCCGATTTCATCAACGCGCACATCGCTTAAATCATTGCCAAATATTTGATGAAGATGCGGCTGCGATGCGATGTAACTTTTAAGCGTCTCTTCATTAAAAGCTTTCGCCAATAGCTGATTGGCTGCGTTCGTCATAATGCCTCAGTTTCCGGAAGAGGTTCTGTCAGATATTTTGCTTATGTGTTTGAGTTTCCTCCAAATGGTTTTCTCAAACAGCAGCAAAATGTGTTTGATCTGACTAGTCTCCCATTCGTCAGATCAAATTAATATACGCATTCGTCTAATTATCATATCACAATTTAGAAATTCGCTGTCAATATCTATTGTTATATCAAATATATTACGGCATGCTGCACCGGTGGGAACGAAGAAGGTAGCTATGAGTGATTTAAAAAACGACCTGACGGTTGAAAATTCTGCGGATACGACAACACCGCGCAATATCACGCGCCAGATCGCTGATGACATCCGCGATAGTATCTTGAACGGTGATCTCAAAATCGGTGAACGCTTGCTGACGGAAGAGGAACTGGCGGAACATTATGGTGTTTCGGGGCCAACCATCCGTGAAGTGTTGAAACGTTTGGCTGCCCAGCATTTGGTACGCTCCAAGCGGGGGCCGGGGGGCGGCACTTTTGTCAATCGTCCAAGCTTTGAGCAGGCACGCGAAAACATGGTCGGTATCATGATGCTGCTTAGCAGTCTTGGCTCGTTTTCCTTGGTCGATATTGCCGAATTTCGCCACGATACAGGGCTTATCTGCTTATCTTATGCGGTGCAAAGGCGCACCGATGAAGACCTGATCAATATGGAAAAACTGTTGCTTCAGCAAGAAGATGCCTCGATCAGCGATGTGGATTTTTGCGCCGCCGATGTTGGTTTTCATCAGGCAATTGCGGCCGCCACGGGCAATGGTGTCTATAGTTTTTTCCTGCAAGGTTTGCTGGAAGTGCTGATTCCGCCTGCCAATATGGTGATGTTTAAATTCCGCGACCGTATGATTATTTGCGGGCTTCATCGGCGTATTTTGATGGCAATTTACAGTCGCAATATTCGCGCTGCGGAAGAAGCGTTTATTGAATTAATGGATTATTTGCGCGTCAAATATGCAGAAGCGCAGGACTGGCGTTCCAGTCACGAGGCTGCCAAATAGCAATGAGCGACTTAAAAAAATTTAGATATTGCAATTATTAAATTTTGATATGATAATATCTTTCAAGCAGGCAAATAACATATCGGGAAAGATATGAGCCTGCTTGGAGGAAATTATGCAAACGATCACCATGCCTACCATTATGCGCGAAAGCGTTTTGCTTGAGCCGGATTGCGTCCGTATACTTGACCGGCGCGTTTTTCCTTTTGAGACAACATTCGTCACCTGCAAGACGGTTGAAGATGTTGCCGTTGCCATTGAGGAAATGGTGACGCAGAGCGGCGGCCCTTTTTATGCAGCAAGTGCTGGTATGGTATTGGCAGCGCGTGAAGCTGCAAAATTGAAGTCAGCTGACGAGCGTCTGGCCGCCATGCAAAAAGACGGGGCGCGCTTGGTTGCGACCCGCGCCACCAACAATCACATTGCCCATGTCATTGCGCAGCTTTTGAAAGATGCAAAAGCATTGGTGCTGGATGGCGACCGGTTCGTAAGCGCTTTTGAAGCGCGGGTGCAGGAAATTTGGGCGGCCAAACGTCAGACTGCGCGCAATTTGGGCGAATATGGTGGCCGAGTGATTGAAGATGGTGATGCAGTTTTGACCCATTGCTGGGCAGAATCCACCATTGTTGAAACCGCTGCGGCAGCGCTGCGGATGGGTAAGAAATTTCAGTTCTATTGCTCGGAAACGCGGCCCTATTTGCAAGGCGCTCGTTTGACCGCGCATAGTCTGGCCGAAATGGGCATCGAGGTGACTGTCATCACCGATAATATGGGGGCTCATGCGATGAGCCTTGGCAAAATCAGCCGTTTGATGACAGCTGCCGACCGTGTTTCGATGTCCGGCCATGTCATCAACAAGGTTGGTACTTTGCAACATGCGCTTTCGGCCAATCATTTTGGTCTGCCCTATTTTGCGATGGTGCAGACACCGGATAAATCCGCCAAAACGGCTGCCGATGTGCCGATGGAAGATCGCGACCCGCAGGAAAGCTTGCATTGCCTAGGTCAGCGCACCGCTTCACCATTGGCCAAAGGCTGGTATCCGGCTTTTGACGTGACGCCGCCGCATTTAGTGTCGGGTGTTGTTACCAGTCGCGGTATTTTTTCAGCTTTTGATCTCGCCGATTTTTACAGCGCGGATGAGGGATAAAACTATGACAGAGCGTCTCGAACTGTCAGAACTGATTGCGCGTATCCCGTCAGGCACGAAGCTGGCGGTGCCAGTGGATTATGCCGGTGTTTCGATGGCGGGAACTGCCGAGATCATCCGCCAAAAGATCGGTGGTTTGCATCTTATCTGTGTGCCGACCGGCGGCATGCAGGTGGATATGCTGGTAGGTGCAGGTTTGGTTGCTTGTGTGGAAACCAGTGCGGTCAGCCTTGGTGAAGCAGGCGGTGCGCCCTGTTTCAACCGCGCGGTCAAGCAGGGCTCGATCAGGCTGGTGGATGCCACATGTCCGGCCATTCATGCCGGATTGATCGCCGCGCAAAAAGGCGTGCCGTTTTTGCCGATCCGTGGCCTTATCGGTTCTGATGTGTTCAATAATCGCGCTGATTGGAAGTTAATCGACAATCCTTTCGGCGAAGATGATCCGATTGTGCTGATCCCTGCCATTCAGCCGGAATATGCGCTGTTTCATGCGCCATTGGCTGACAAATTCGGCAATGTCTGGATTGGGCGGCGGCGTGAATTGGCGACGATGGCTTATGCAGCCAAACACACGCTGATTACGGTTGAAAAAATCACAGACGATAATCTGCTCGATGATGAAGTAATGGCAGCAGGCGTTTTGCCGTCGCTCTATGTGGATGCTATTGCTCATGTGGCCGGTGGCGCCACACCTTATGGTGTCTGGGGTGAATATCCTGCCGACAGTGAGGAAATCGCAAAATATGCCAAGGCTGCGCAAACGCAAGAAGGTTTTGCTGAATATCTAGCAAGTGCGGCTTGGATGCAGGAGGCATGTTCATGAAACCTGTAACTGAACGTGAGCGTCTGATTGTTACCATTGCCGGATTGCTGCAAGGCGTGCGCCATGTGGCGGTGGGGGCTTCATCGCCAATTCCGGCGGCAGCATCAATGCTGTTGCGTGCGCGTGAAAAGGCAGCTGGCAATGCGCCGGTTCGTATTTCCATCCTTGGTTCTGTCAAACATAATTTCTTCACCAATGGTAGTGTGGAACTGTTTGATTGTGCAGCACAAGGGCGCATTGATGCGTTTTTCTTAGGCGGTGGACAGATCGACGGCCAAGGCAATATTAATCTGGTGGGTGTGGGCGATTATCCGCAGAGCAAAGTGCGCTGGCCAGGTTCCTTCGGCTCCAGCTTTCTTTATTTTCAGGTGCCGCGCGTTATTTTGTTTCGGGAGGAACATAGTCCGCGCGTGCTGGTAGAGAAAGTGGATTTCATCAGTGCGCCCGGAACATCCGAACCGAATGTCGAGCGTCATGGCGGGCCGTATGCGCTGTTGACCAGCCGTGCCTTGTTTCATTTTGACAAAGATAAAGCGCGCTTTGTGCTGAAAAGCATTCATCCGGGGCAGACACTGGATGATATCCGTGACGCGACCGGTTTTACCTTTGATATCGCCGATGATTTGGGCGCAACGCCTGATCCGGATGCTGAGACTTTGAAATTGTTACGCGGGGAGGTGCTGGAGGAGCTGGCAGAAACCTATCCGCAATTTGCAGAACTGATGGCGGCTGATCTTCAGTAGCAGTTTCAGTTCGGCGATTTTTTAAAGAAGTGTGAGGGGGCATAATGACCAATTCGGAGAATCAAAGCCAAGGCCAAAGCCAACATGAAAATCCGGTGCAGGGTGCGTTGGCAGGTTTGCGTGTGATTGATGTCAGCCGTGTTTTGGGTGCGCCTTACTGCACACAAATTTTGGCCGATCATGGCGCGGAAGTGATTAAAATCGAGCCACCGCAGGGGGATGAAACCCGTGGTTGGGGGCCTCCGTTTTTGGGCGATGCAGCCAGTTATTTTTTGGGGCTGAACCGCAACAAAAAAGGCATGTCGGTTGATTTTTCGCAAGAAGCGGGACGCGAACTGCTTCTGCACATGCTTGAAACCGCCGATGTGTTCGTTGAAAATTTCAAAACCGGCACATTGGAAAAATGGGGCATCGGGCAGGAGATGTTGACTCAACGCTTCCCGCGTTTGGTGCATTGCCGTGTTTCCGGCTTTGGAGCGGATGGCCCTTATGGCGGACGTCCGGGCTATGATGCGGCCATTCAGGCGCTCAGCGGTATTATGAGTGTGAATGGCGAGCGTGGCGGCGAACCTTTGCGTGTTGGTCTGCCGGTGGTGGATATGGTGACGGGCTTGAATGCTGCAATCGGCGTTTTGCTGGCACTGCAAGAGCGTAACACAAGCGGCAAAGGGCAGTTTGTTGAAGCCGCTCTTTATGATTGCGGCGTTTCATTGCTGCATCCGCATCTGCCGAATTTTTATCTCAATGGTAAAGTGGCAAAGCCTTCTGGCAATGCGCATCCCAATATTTCGCCTTACGACACTTATGCCACCAAAACCGGCGCTTTGTTTTTGGCTGTCGGCAATAATCGCCAATTCGTGAACTTATGCAAAATTTTAAATATTGCGCATGTGGCGGATGACCCACGTTTTGCAAACAATGCCGAGCGTAATAAAAATCGTGATGCGCTGAAAGTGGAACTGGAAGCAGCACTTGGCTCCCACGAATGCGCGGTGATTGCCGAAACTTTGGTGACATCAGGCGTGCCATGCGGAGCGGTGCGCAGCATTGATGAAGTGGTCAATGATCCGCACACGCATGCACGCGGTATGATCGTTGATATTGAGGATTATCGCGGCACGGGCAGTCCGGTGAAACTGTCACGCACACCGGCAAGCTACCGGATGAAACCACCATCATTTGCCGAACATACGGATGAATTGCTGGCGCAAGCAGGGCTGGATATTGAGGACTATGCAGCTGTTTTGCCACGCGAAATCATCAGCTGAGGCGTGCCACGGGAGTTTAAGCGCGTTTCAAACACAGACACAAAAGGGGGTGCGAAAATGTCATTTTCGCCGGAGGAGAAAGCACTCAGACAAGAACTGATTGATGCTTGTTGCAATATGAACAAGCTCGGCATCAATCGGGGAACGTCAGGCAATATCAGTGTGCGCAATGGCAATGGTTTGCTGATTTCGCCCACCGGTATTCCTTATGATCAGCTAAAACCTGAACATATTGTGCAGCTGGACTGGGAGGGGAATTTTGAAGGAGACATTCTGCCAAGCAGCGAATGGCGTTTTCATCGTGACGTTTTACAAGCGCGCGCCGATCTCAATGCTCTGGTTCACACCCATTCCACCCATGCCTCCGCTTTGTCGGTGATGGGAAAATCTATTCCTGCCATTCATTATATGATTGCAGCAGCTGGCGGCAAAGATATCCGCTGCTCCGGCTATGCCACTTTTGGTACGCAAGACTTGGCAGATGAACTTCTTATCGCGATGGAAGACCGCCGTGCCTGCTTGATGGCACATCATGGTGTGCTGGCGGGGCATGTTTCGATTGCCCGTGCTTTGGCATTGGCAGTGACAGTAGAAGAACTGGCAACGCAATATCTGCTTTGCCTGCCGTTTGGTGAACCGCCGGTTTTAAGCGACGAAGAGATCACTACTGTTTTGCAAAAATTCCGTAACTACGGACAACAACCACGCAAAATGTGAGCCGCGATCAATATACGTCAATATATTTTTCCGCAAAAATTTGAGATTGAGCGATGGAAAAAACAGAAAATCTATCATCAATGAGCGAGGCGGGCAGGCCAGTTTCTCCTGCATTGCGTTGCTTGTATAATCTGATTGTCAAAATCGAGACGATTGTTTGTTACGTCTTTTTTATCCTTGGCACTGTGGCGCTAGTGGTTGATATTTTCGGCCGCGAAGTGCTGGGGCAAGGGGTTTTTGGTGCGCAGCGCGTGGCCGTTTACTGCATGGCAGTTGCCGGTATCATGGGCTTTTCCTATGTGGTTTCGCATGGCGGCCATTTGCGCCCGACAGTGCTGGATAAATTGGTGCCGGAAAAATTCGATGCTTTTACTGCCCGTTTGGCCGATTTTCTGTCCTGTCTTTTGTGCTTCGGCCTTGCTTATGCAAGTTATCTCTTCATCTACAGTACCTATTCCATTGGCGAACGCGACATGACGCTACCCGTCAATATCTGGACTATCCAGAGCGTGCTGATTTTTGCCTTTGGTTTTGCAGCGATCAAATTCCTGATGTTTGTTGTGTCTCCGGCTCTGCGTCCACGAGATGGTGGGGGTGATATATGACCGGATTTTTGATTACAGCGGGCAGTCTCGCACTTGTAGTGTTGCGTCAGCCGATGGTGCTGGTGCTGGCCTTTGCGGTGATGTGTGTTCACCAGTTTGTGGCGCGCAATTCCTCTGTTGAATTCTTCATTCAGGATTTGTGGTTCACCGTCGACCGTGACGTGTTGTTGCCAATTCCGATGTTTATTTTGGCCGGTAATATTATGAGCCGCGGTGTGATTGCACAGCGCCTCATCGATATTATGATTGAACTGACCGCCAATATTCGTGGTGGTCTGGCGGTTGCAACCATTCTGGCTTGTGCGGTTTTTGCAGCGATTTCCGGTTCGTCCATCGTGACGCTCGCAGCTATCGGCTCGATCATGTATCCGGCATTGCTGCGTGAAGGCTATTCCAAATATCTGGCCTTGGGGCTTTTGTGTTCGGGCGGCACATTGGGCATTCTCATTCCGCCATCCATTCCGATGATGCTTTATGGCATTATCACCGATACTTCGATTGTAAAATTGTTCATGGGCGGCATCGGACCGGGTCTGTTGATGACAATTTTCTTCGTGGTTTATTGTGTGATTGTGGCGCCGATCAAAGCACGCGGAAAGTTCTCGTTCGGACGTTTGCTGACGGCCTTGCGTCGTGGCGGTCCTGCAATTTTCCTGCCAATTTTGTTGCTCGGCGGTATTTATACCGGTTATTTCACCGCAACAGAAGCTGCTGTTGTTTCGCTCGTATACGCATTGGCGGTTGAAGGTCTGGTCTATCGTGATCTGACTATGAAAGACTTTTCCGCTATGTTGGGCGAGTCTGTGCGCTTGTTTGGAACCTTGCTCCCGCTGTTGGCGATTGCCGGTAGTTTCAACACCATTCTCGACTATGAAGGCATTCCGAAAATGCTGGTCGAGTGGCTTAGCCAGTGGATTACCAATCCGGTTTCCGCCGGTATCACCATGAACATCATTTTGCTCATTGCAGGTTGTTTCATGGATGTGGGTTCGGCTATCCTGATCTTGTCGCCATTGTTGCTGCCATTGATGGAAGCACAAGGTTTTGATCCTGTGCATGTGGGTGTGATCACCACCGTCAACCTTGAAATCGGCTATATCACCCCGCCGGTTGGTATGAACCTTTTCGTGGCGATGAGTGTCTTTAAAGAAAGCTTTGCGACCATTGTGCGCGGGGTTTGGCCATTCGTGCTCTTGATGCTGATCCCGCTATTGATCACCACTTTCGTGCCGCAAATCGTGTTCATGTTTATCCCTTAATTGGTACGGATTTTAACAATCAGACATGCCGCGAAAATATTGCGGCATGTCATCAAACCAGAAGAAATATCTGCCTTGGTAAGTTAGGACATAAGATGAAAATGAACGGTGCTGACGCCCTTTGCGACACATTGCTTGCGCATGAAATTGATGTCTGTTTTGCCAATCCGGGCACATCGGAAATGCATTTTGTGGCAGCTCTCGACCGTAAACCGGAAATGCGCTGTGTTCTCGGCCTGTTTGAAGGCGTGGTGACCGGCGCGGCAGACGGCTATGCCCGCATGGCCGATAAGCCGGCGGCAACACTGCTTCATTTAGGCTCCGGCCTTGGCAATGGTATTGCGAATTTGCACAATGCGCGGCGTGCTTTTACGCCGATGGTCAATATTGTCGGCGATCATGCCACCTATCATTTGCAATATGACGCACCGCTGACAAGCGACATTGAAGGCATTGCCAAACCTGTTTCCGCATGGCTGCGCACCACCAAATCCGCCGATGATGTGATTAATGATGCAAGCGATGCGATTGAAGCGGCGAGTAGCAAGCCGGGACAAATTGCAACACTTATTCTGCCAGCCGATACGGCTTGGAATGAAGTGCAAAATACGAAGATCACGCCAAGACAAAAACGTTCCCCCCAACAAGTGGGCGAAGAAGCCGTGCGTGAAGCAGCAACTGCAATTCGCAACGGCAAGCGCACAATGTTGCTGCTTTCGGGCATGGCGCTGCGCGAAGAAGGGTTAGCCATTGCAGGCCGCATTGCTGAAAGTACAGGTGCGCGCATTCTCGCCCAACAATCCAACGGTCGTATGCAGCGCGGTGCAGGGCGTGTGGCGATTGACCGCGTCAAATATCGAGCCGAAGATGCGACTGCAGATCTGGCCGATGTTGAGCAGATGATCTTGATCGGTGCGAAAGAACCGGTGGCGTTTTTTGCCTATCCGGGCAAGCCGAGCACATTTTTGAAACCGGAAGCAACGGTTATTCCATATGCCAGCAATGGGTGTGATCTGATCCATGCGCTGCAATGGCTGGCTGATGAGTTAGGCATTCCGGTAAATGCACCGGTGACGCTCAACAAACGTGAAACCGCAATCTTGCCGACCGGCCATTTGAACTCCAACAAAATCGCCACCGTGATTGGGGCGTTGATGCCGGAAAATGCCATTGTGGTGGATGAATCCATTAGTTCTGGGCGTGATTTTTTCAATTTCACCCATTCATCTGCGGCGCATGATTTTCTGCAATTGACCGGTGGAGCGATTGGTATCGGCCTGCCATTGGCAACCGGTGCGGCGATTGCCTGCCCAGATCGTAAAGTGGTGGCTTTGCAGGCTGATGGCAGCGGTATGTATACGCTACAAGCACTGTGGTCGCATGCGCGTGAAGAGCTGGATATTGTCACCGTTATTTTTGCCAATCAGCGTTATGCGATCTTGCATCATGAATTGAAAAATGTCGGAGCAGGGGTTGCCGGACGCAATGCCACCCATATGCTGGATTTGGTCAACCCGACACTGGATTGGGTGAGCCTTGGCAAAGGCATGGGAGTGGAAGGTGCACGTGCGACCACAGCTGAAGAATTTGCCGATCTGTTTTCTTATGCTTGCTCGCGCAAAGGCCCGTTCTTGATCGAAGCCTTTATCTGATTTTTTGCATGGAAATGCTCTTGAAATTGAGTGGAGATGAAAATGTATTCTGAAAAACTGCAACTTCTGATCAATGGCCGATGGATTGGTGAAGAAGGAGGCCGCAAGGGTGAAGATGTTTTCAACCCTGCCGATGAGCAGGTGCTGGCCCGTTTGCCGCATGCCACCCGCGATGATCTGGATGCGGCCTTGGAGGCTGCACAAAAAGCATTTCGTAGCTGGAAGAAAAGCTCGCCGATGGAACGCTCCAAAATCATGCGCCGTGCCGGTGATCTGATCCGCGAACGCGCGGATGAAATTGCCCGCAACATGACGCTCGATCAGGGCAAGCCGTTTGTGGAAGCGCGCGGCGAGATCATGGCTTGTGCCGATTTGCTTGATTGGCATGCCGAAGAAGGCCGCCGCATTTATGGCCGTGTTATTCCGGCAAGAACTGAAAATGTGCGTCAGCTTGTTGTGCGTGAGCCGATCGGCGTTTGTGTCGCCTTCACCCCGTGGAACTTTCCGGCTAATCAGGCGATCCGCAAAATTGCGGCAGCGATTGGTTCCGGCTGTACGCTTATTCTCAAAGGCCCTGAAGAAACGCCAAGTGCGGTTGTGGCACTGGCGCGCGCCATGCAAGATGCAGGCCTGCCGGATGGCTGTCTCAATCTGGTCTGGGGTGTGCCATCCGAAATTTCCAGCTATCTGATTGCCTCGCCAATCACCGCAAAAGTCAGTTTCACCGGTTCGGTGCCGGTTGGCAAGCAACTGGCCTCATTAGCATCTCTCCATATGAAACGCTCGACGATGGAACTTGGCGGCCATGCGCCGGTGCTGATTTTCCCTGATGCGGATGTGGAACGCGCTGCCGATATTATGGCTGCTTCAAAAGTCAGAAATGCCGGTCAGGTTTGTGTTTCGCCAACACGCTTTTACGTGCATGAAAAAGTGCAGGAGCAGTTTTTGGAACGCTTCAGCGCCAATATTGCCAATGTAAAAGTCGGTAATGGTCTGGATGTGGACAGCCAGATGGGGCCACTGGTCAATGCGCGCCGACTGGAAGCGATTGACGGTTTTGTGCAAGAAGCACGCGGCAATGGTTCCAAGATTATGTGCGGCGGTGAGCGTATCGGCAATCGCGGGCATTTTTATGCGCCGACTGTAGTGTTTAACCCGCCGGAAGATTCACGTTTGATGACCGAAGAGCCGTTTGGGCCGATTGCAGCCGTCACATCGTTTAATGATACCGATGATGTGCTGCGCCGTGCCAACAGCCTGCCTTTTGGTCTGGCGTCTTATGTGTTTACCCAATCCAGCAAGACAGTGACACAAGTGTCGGATGGTTTGGAAAGCGGCATGGTGACCATCAATCATTTAGGCCTTGCACTGCCGGAAACACCATTCGGCGGCATTAAAGACAGCGGCTATGGCAGCGAAGGCGGAACGGAGGCTTTCGACGGCTATCTGAACACCAAATTCATCACGCAATTTGAATAAAACCATCATAGTTCGGGAGGGACTTGAATGAAAAAACTAACAACTCTGGCCGTATTTTCGGCACTTGCTGCCACGGTGTCGTTCAGCGGCACCGTCCAGGCTGCGGAGAGCATGCGCATTGCAGGCTCGCTGCGTCCGGGTTCGATGATGGAAGGGATCATCCAGACATTCATCACCAATTTCAACGAAAAAGCCGGTGAAGAATATCAGATTAAATATCAGTTGGTTGCCAATGATCAGGAAATGACCCAGCAGGTTATCCGTGGGCGTCTGGAAATCGGTACCACCGGTCTTGCCGGTTCTGCAGTTTCCATTCCTCCGGCGGCGGTTCTGTCGTTACCTTATCTGTGGGATAATGATGCACAGCGCCGTTGGGCAACCGACAATGTCGTGCGTCCGGCTTTGGAAAAAATCTTTGAGGAAAACGGGCTCGTTGTTATTGGCCTTGGTGATGCTGGTTGGTCGCATATGTTTTGTAAAAGCACTTGCTCGACACCGGATGATATAGCAGGGCAGCGTTTCCGCATTCCGCCAGCCGCATCTGCTCGTGCCTTTTGGCAAAATGTTGGTGTAAACGGTGTTCAGCTTTCATTGCCGGATTTCTTCACCGGTTTGGAACAGGGCATGGTTGAAGGCGGCGATTTGCCATTTACATTCTATGTCACCACCCCTGCGGCGCAGTTTGCCAAAACCTATACAGAGACCCATCAATATCATCATGAGCAGATTTTTTTCGTCAACAAGCGGTTTTATGACAGCTTGCCTGCTGAAATTCAGGCGCTGTTGAAAAGCTCGATGCCTTCAACCGATGAAATGCGCCAACGTCAGGATGATGATGAAAAAGCGCAAGTCAGCAAGTTTGAAGCGGATGGCGGTAAATATGTGCCGCTGACCGAAGAACAGCAAAAAGTCTGGGCTGACAAGGTTGGCGACACGCATTCCGATCTTCTGAAAGACCTGCCTGCTGCCGCCACTACGCTTTATGAAGCGGTACAGGAAGGCAAACGCCAATATGCCGAGAAGAATAAGTGAATAGAGCATGTCTTCCAAAAGTGGATACCGTCTGCGCAGGGAAATCAGTTCACTGGATTGATTTCTGTTCCTGCTTCGATGGGACAAAGACATGCGTCAAGATAAACCCCAGTTTTGCGGGTGGGGTTATCACCCGCAAAAGCTGATTGTTTAAGCCTATAAGAGTGCTATGAATGGAGCCTGTTATGACTGATAAGCCTATCAGCCGCTTTCCTGTGCCTGATTTAAAAGATCTGCCGGAAGATATTGCTGCCCGCATCAAAGATGTAAGCGATAAATCCGGCTTTATTCCAAATGTGTTTTTAGTGCTGGCGCACCGCCCTGATGAATTCAGAGCTTTCATGGCCTATCATGATGCTTTAATGGAAAAACCGGGCAATCTTACCATTGCCGAACGTGAGATGATTGTGGTTGCCACCAGCACCGTCAATCAGTGCCAATATTGCGTGGTTGCGCATGGTGCAATTTTGCGTATCCGCGCTAAAAATCCGCTGATCGCCGATCAGGTTGCGCTTAATTTCCGCAAAGCCGATATTACACCGCGCCAAAAAGCGATGCTCGAATTTGCATCAAAAGTGTCGGCACGTGCTTATGAAGTTGGTGAAGATGATTTCGATGTTTTGAAATCACATGGCTTCACGGAAGAAGATATCTGGGACATCACCGCGATTACTGCGTTTTTCGGTATGTCAAACCGCATTGCCAATGTCACCAGCATGCGCCCGAATGACGAATTTTACATGCTTGGCCGTGTCCAGAAATAAGCCTGTAACATCAAGACGGAAGAGTACGATATGACAAATTCATTCAATGCGATGGTCATTGAGGATGTTGATGGCAAGCCTCGTGCTCACATCAAAACATTGAGCCTTAACGACCTGCCCGATCACGATGTGCTGGTGGAAATTTCTCATTCCAGCCTCAATTATAAGGATGGTTTGGCAATTTCCGGCAAGGGACGCATTGCACGTCGTCTGCCTATGGTTGGTGGTATTGATCTGGCCGGAACCGTGGTGGAAAGCCGCTCCGACCTGTGGAAAGCCGGTGATCGTGTGGTGGTCAATGGCTGGGGTCTGTCGGAAACCGAATGGGGCGGTTATTCTAAGTTTCAGCGCATCAAACCGGAACATCTGACCCGTCTGCCGGATGCTTTCACACCGGAACAGGCGATGGCAATCGGCACCGCCGGTTATACCGCGGCCCTTTGCGTCAATGCGCTGGAAGATTGGGGCATGATTGAAAGGCACGGCCGTGAAGTACTGGTTACCGGTGCCGCCGGTGGCGTGGGCTCGGTATCGGTCGCACTTCTGGCAGCCCGTGGCTATAATGTTACCGCTTCAACAGGGCGCCCTGAAACTCATGATTATTTGAGCAAACTTGGCGCTTCTTCTTTTGTTGACCGCGCGTCTCTATCAGAAAAAGCAGGTCCGTTGCAGAAAGAGCGTTGGGGCGGTGCGGTGGATTCTGTTGGCTCCACAACTCTTGCCAATGTGCTGGCACAGACTGTTTATGGCGGCGGCGTTGCTGCTTGCGGGCTTGCAGGTGGCGCGGATTTACCGGCAACGGTTCTGCCGCATATCTTGCGCAATGTCGCGCTTTTGGGCGTGGATTCCGTGATGGCTCCCACCAATAAGCGCGAACGCGCTTGGAAACTGTTGGCGGAAAGTCTCGATCATAAGCTCTTGGCTGATATGACAACGGTTGAGCCGATGTCTGCCTTACCGCGTTTGGCTGATGATATTTTGGCCGGAAAAACGCAAGGACGTGTGGTGATCAAAATTGATGGTTAGTTTATAATCATCAATATGATGCCCGAGCATGGCTTGTGCGGGCCTGGGGAGGGCCCAGGGGAGAGTATGAATGAACGCGTTTGAAATGAACTTGGATAGATGTGCTGCCAATTATCAGCCGCTGAGCCCGATCGGCTATCTGGAACGGGCGGCAATGACCTTTCCGGATCAGCTCGCTGTGGTGCATGGCAATACCAGACACAGTTATCGTGATTTTTGGAAACGCTGCAAACAGTTAGCTGCTGCCTTGCATCATCAAGGGCTTGGCAAGGGCGACACGGTTTCGGTCATGCTCTCCAACACGCCGCCGATGCTTGAGGCACATTATGGGGTGCCAATGGCAAAGGCGGTGCTGCACGCAATCAATACCAGACTTGATGCCGCTTCCATTGCCTTTCAGCTTGATCATGCGGAAACAAAAATTCTCATAGTTGACCGTGAATTTGCCGATGTCACCGCTAAAGCGCTGTCTTTGGCAAAGACTAAGCCGATTGTGATTGACTATGATGATGGTGAATATCCGTCTGATGCGCCGCAGCCCAAAGGGGCTAAAATCGGTACGCTTGATTATGAGGCTTTTGTCCGGGCAGGCGATCCGGATTTTATCTGGTTGCAGCCGGATGATGAATGGGATGCGCTGTCGTTAAATTACAGTTCCGGCACCACCGGCGACCCGAAAGGCGTTGTCTATCATCATCGTGGTGCAGCATTGATGTGTTTCGGCAATACGCTCAACACCAATATGCCCCGCCATCCGGTTTATCTCTGGACATTGCCGATGTTCCATTGCAATGGCTGGTCGTTTCCGTGGACGATAGCTTTGCAGGCAGGCACACATATTTGTTTGCGTTGGGTGCGGGCAAAAGTGATTTATGAAGCGATCGCCAAATATAAAGTAACGCATTTATGCGGCGCTCCGGTGGTGATGTCCATTCTCATCAGTGCCAAAGATGAGGAACGCACAAATTTCGACCATACGGTTATTTTCAACACGGCTGCTGCCCCACCACCCGAAACCGTGCTGACGCGTATGGCGGAAGCAGGCTTTAACGTCACCCATATTTATGGTCTGACCGAAACCTATGGTCCAAGTGTTGTCAATGAATGGCATGCAGATTGGGACCATCTGACCTCATCCGAACGTGCCAGCCTGAAAGCACGCCAAGGTGTGCGCTCGCCGGTGCTGGATGCTTTGTCAGTACGTGATCCGGAAACGATGGAAGTTGTTCCCGCAGATGGTGAAACATTGGGCGAGATCATGTTACGCGGCAATGTGGTGATGAAGGGCTATTTGAAAAATCCCAAAGCCACACAAGAAGCTTTCAAAGGCGGCTGGTATCATACCGGTGATCTGGGCGTGATGCATAAGGATGGCTATGTGCAGCTGAAAGACCGCTCGAAAGATATTATTATCTCCGGTGGCGAGAATATTTCTTCCGTGGAAGTAGAAGAGGCACTTTATAAGCATCCCGCAATCAGCCTTTGTGGCGTGGTGGCAAAACCGCATGAGAAATGGGGCGAAGTGCCGGTGGCCTTTGTCGAGTTGAAGGCGGGTGTGACCGTGACGGAGGCCGAGCTTTTGAGCCATATGGCAGAATTGCTGGCACCGTTTAAACGGCCGAAAGAGATTTTCTTTATGGAAATTCCCAAAACTTCGACCGGAAAAATTCAAAAATTCCAGCTACGCTCTTTTATTGCACAGAAATAAACGAAACCAATTGTAGATTGATTTGAAGCCCGAGCTTTTATGCTCAAGCTTTTTCGGTTTTGTGGGTGCAATTCTGCCTTGACAACAAAGCACGATGTAATATTGTAACGTTGTTGAATGTAACGTAATAACATTATGTGCAGATGAGTGCACAGGCATTTCATAATGCCTGTGCGATTGAGAGATCGTGTCTGGAGGCTCCTTTTATCGCTCAATATGTAATGTTAGCACGTATCGATTTTAAATTTTGGTCATTGATGGCCAGTGACAGTTAATTATGGAGAACCCGCATATGGGCGTGCCCCTTATCCGCAAACATCTGCTGGCAGCAGCTGCATCCGTTTTTGTTTTTGCAGCGCCCCATGCGCTCGCACATGAGAGCCATGACAGTAATGAAGCATGGCGTTTGTTCATTGCTGATCATACTAAGCCGGTTGTCCGTGCGATTGATTTCAGCACTGGTAAAGAGCTTGGTAGTTTTGAAACCAAAGGCCCTGCCAGCCTGACGGCAAGTGCTTCAGGGCAGATTATTTATGCCACTCAATCCGACGATGATTTCGTCAATGTCATTCAATCCGGCATTAAATTTTCCGATCATGGCGACCATCGCGATCTCGATGTTTCCGATGTCAGATTGTCGGGCGTGACATTTGAAGGCAAGCGCCCGTTCCATGTGGTTCCGCATGGTGATCATGCGATTTTGTTTTATGATCGTGGCGGCAAAGCCGAGATCATCAATGAAGCCGCATTGCTGGAAGACAAAGCGGATGTGCGGGAACTGGATACATTGAAACCCCATCACGGCGTGGCAGTAACAATGGGACGCCATGTTTTAATGTCGGTGCCAAATACGGAAATTGAAACCAAGCCGGATGCCTTGCCGCCACGTGTGGGTTTACGTATCTTGGATGAAAATAACCAACAGGTTGGCGGCGTGGAAACATGCACCGATTTGCATGGTGAAGCCATGTCTGCCCGTCTGGCCGCTTTTGGCTGTAAAGAAGGTGTGCTGATTGCCAAGCCAAATGGCTCGGATGCACCGAAATTACAGATGCTGACCTATCCGAAAGACTTTCCGGAAGGCTATACCGGCACATTGCTGGGTGGCAAGAGCATGCAATTTTTCCTCGGCAATTATGGTGAGGACAAATTGGTGCTGATTGATCCGGAAGATGCAAATCCTTATCGTTTGGTGGAACTGCCAACGCGCCGTGTGGATTTTATCCTTGATCCCGCCAATCCGAAAAATGCTTATATTTTGACCGAAGACGGCAATTTGCATGTGCTGGATGTGTTGAAGGGTGAGATTGCCCGCTCCGCCAAAGTAACTGAGCCATACAGTAAAGATGGTCATTGGCGCGATCCGCGTCCGCGTCTGGCAGTGGCCGATGGTGAAATTGCCATCACCGATCCGCGTCATTCCTTGGTGCGGGTGGTTGATCCGGAAAGCTTGAAAGAAACGCGCACTATTGCCGTGGCAGGCATGCCCTTTTCTATCGTGGCAGTGGGCGGTTCCGGCGCATCGCATTGATGTGACGATTTATAGCCTGCGCTCATCATATCTGATTTTATGTTGAGAGCAGCCGATTGGCCCCCGTTTATCGGGGGCTTAATATCTTTGACAGATTGAAGATTTGAAATGGCCAAAAAATTACCCGTAACTGTGCTTTCCGGCTTTTTAGGAGCTGGAAAAACCACTTTGCTTAATCATATTTTAGCCAACAGAGAAGGCATCCGTATTGCACTGATCGTCAATGATATGAGTGAGGTGAATATTGATGCTTCCCTTGTACGCAATGGTGAGGCCAATCTTTCCCGTACGCAGGAACAATTGGTGGAAATGACCAATGGTTGCATTTGCTGCACCTTGCGCGATGATCTTTTGACCGAAGTGCGCGGATTGGCGGAGCAAAACCGATTTGATTATCTGCTGATTGAATCCACCGGCATTGCCGAGCCTCTGCCTGTCGCGGCCACGTTTGATTTTCGTGATGAAAATGGCTTTAGCCTTTCTGATGTGGCAGAACTCGACACGATGGTGACGGTGGTGGACGCAGCCAATTTATTGAAAGATTATAGCTCTGCCGATTTTTTAAGTGATCGTGGCGAAACGGCGGGAGAGGGAGATGAGCGCACACTCGTTGACTTGCTGGTGGAGCAGATCGAATTTGCCAATGTGATTGTGCTCAATAAAGCCGGTCTTGCATCACCACAGCAATTGGATGCCGCGCGTAAAATTATCATCTCGCTCAATGCGGATGCACGTATTATCGAGACGGATTTTGGCCATGTGGCGGTCAAAGATGTGCTGGGTACCGGCCTGTTTGATTTTGCCAAAGCCGAGCAAAACCCATTATGGTTTAAAGAGCTGCATGGCTTTAAAGATCATATTCCTGAAACAGAAGAATATGGCATCCGCTCTTTTGTTTATCGTGCCAAGCGGCCCTTTGATCCGGTGAGGTTCCAGGCGTTCATCAACCGTCCGTGGGCAGGTGTGGTGCGAGCCAAAGGGTTTTTTTGGTTGGCGACCCGGCCAAACCGGGTGGGTGAAATCAGTCAGGCGGGTGCCTTGGTACGCACAACAAAATTGGGGCTTTGGTGGGCAAGTGTCCCGCGCGAGCGCTGGCCGGATGATCCGCAATTTGAGCAATTGATGCAGCCATATTTACATCCCGTTTGGGGCGACAGGCGGCAGGAAATTGTCTTTATCGGTACTGATCCTATGGACGAGGCTCAAATTTGTGCCGAATTGGATGCTTGCCTGTTGGAAACAGACAGTTTCACACCAGACTTGTGGCGTGATCTGCCTGATCCGTTTGGTAGCTGGAACTGATCCTGCTCAGCGTGAAGTCACACCGGGCAAGTGCGAAAGATTGTTGGCCTGATCGGATGAAGTAAGCGCACCGGCAAAAAAGCCAAGATTGGCGGCGGCGATCAAAGCCGCCGCTTTTGCATCTGCCTGCGCAAGTCGTGCATCCAGCAGCGCATTATTGGTTTCATTGACGACAGTAATGGTGCCGAGGCCGTTCTTATAAGCCTCCAATGAAGCGTCAAATGCAATATTTGATGTTTGTACAAGGGTATTGGCGGCAGAGTTGGCCGCGAGCGCTGTTTTCAACGCATTGGAAGCCATGACTATTTCGGCCACCGCATCAAGCTGCATTTTGCGGAATGTTTCGGATGCAACATTGGCAACGCTTTGAGCATTTTTAAGTTGGGCTGCGCGCAAACCACCATCGAAAATCGGCATGGATGCGCCGACAATCACACCTTTTGACGACGACTGGCTGTTGAGATCCGGCAGCGCGCCTATGTTGAAATCACCCGACGGCTTGGACAAGGTGGCGGCGATAAAGACCTTTGGCAAAAATTCGGCTTTCGCCACTTTAATCCCTGCCTGACTTGCTTGCATGGCGGCATAGCCTGCCTGAATATCCGGTCGGCGCGCCAACGCTGCCACGATGACATCTTGCGTCACACCATCAAAGCGGTTTGGAATTTTACGGTCAAGCGCGCCTTTAATTTTAAGATCAAGCGTTGCATTCACACCCATGCCTGCAAGCAGGATCTGATAGGTGTTTTGTTGTTGTCCGCTGGCACGCACGATGCGTAATTCTGCTTGTGCCACCTGCTGACGGGCAAGCGCCAGTTCAACCGTTGTGGCGCGCCCTTCATCAAGTTTTGCCTGCACGGCTGCAAGAACTGCTTTTGAATTGCGCAAAGTTTGTTGCGCAATTTGATGTCCGGTAACAGCCGCCGAATGCTCGTAATAACGGCGCGTGACATCAAAAATCACCTTTTGATGCAAGGCGTTAAAGGTAACATTGGCAGCAAAGGACATTTCACGCGCGGCCTCGCTCAAAGCAGCACGCTGACCAAAATCAAAAACCAGCCATTTCAATGCCAGTGCCGGCACGACACCTTTAACCGTCGTATTGATATCATTGTCACCGATAATCGGCACATCGACAGGCCGTTTGGATTTCTGATAGCCGCCGATCACATTGGCGGAAATCATTGGCAGCATGACGGCTTCCGACATGCCGACAGCAAGGGCTGCCTGTCTGGCGTGTTCCCATGCGTTGCGCGTGGTCGGATTACTCCGCTGTGCCAGATCAATCAGAGCCGGCAGATCGTAAACGCGGCGATTATCCACTTCAACCGGCGTATTGATCAGCGCCATCTCCGGTTTGGCAGCGATGCCGAAATCGGCCGCTCCGGATGATGTTGTTCCGCCTTCCTTTGCAGTTTTATCTTTGTCGGCTGCAACCCATGGCTTATCCGGCGCGCTTGGTGCCAGTTCCAACGCATCAGTAGCGCAGCCTCCAAGCATCAGTAATGCACAAACCGGCAAAAATGGAAAAGCTGAAAAACGTCTGCCGGTCATATACTGCTGCCTGTTACTAAAATTTCTAAATCGGCGAGTTGTGCCGCTATATGTGCATTTTGATAGTGACCAACGGTCTCTGCCGGTGGGGTCGGGTTTGGTGCAGGTTTCAAATTATAGTTTTGGAGGTGATTTGCCAATCGGTGCAAACGACTGGCCACTTCCGGCATGGTTGTATCTGTAAAATATATGGCCTGAGCAAGCGTCGAAAGTCCATCCGTATAATGCATGCCAACTTCAGCAACTTTTTGCGCGGGACGCAAATGATGCGGTTCAAAGGGTAAAAGATAATAGCTATAACGAACATCAGCTAAAATATTCTCGATTTGAGCAATCTGAGCGATATGTTGTTGACGTTGAGTTGGAGAAACGAGCGCCAAATCTGCTAATTTTCCGGTGGCTTTGACGAGGTTGTCGCGTGCTGTTTGGCTCACTGTTTTTGGCCATAAAAATACGGAAACCAGATAAACTGCAAAATTACCGACCAAAATACCGATGACACGGTCACGGGCGGTGTCAAGATCGGTTGTCGGACCGAACCCTTGTAAGACACTGAGGGTGAAAGCCAGGCCGATTTGCACCCCCGCATAAGAAATTTTTTCACTGCCCGCGGCGACCCAGGCCGCTATCCAGCAGACGATAAAAACCAGCACCATCAATCCGCCGACTGTTTCCATTTGCGGTAGCAGATAGATGATGGAGACAGCGCCTAAAAATGCACCGACCAGACAGCCGCTGATGCGAAGTGCAAGCTTGTGTACTGTATCACCGGCGGTGCCAAGTGAGGCGACATAACATGTCACCATGGCGGTATGGATACCGTTCCAGTTGAGGGCGGAGTAAAACATATAGCATGCAATGGCAGCCAGCGTGGTTTTCAGTGCAAATTGTTGATAAACCGGATTGGTGAAAGCATCAGTTTTGAAAAAGCCGTCATTGTCGCTTTTGCTGTAATTTGGATTTTTATTTCCGGTGATGGCATTGATAGCTTGCTGAATAACCGAGCCTTTTGATGTCACTTGATCATTTTGGGTGTCTGCCGTTAAGGGTTTGTCTTGGTCTAATCCTTCTATGATCGTGGTGACTTGGTCGGCATAGTGCAAACACTCGGCTTTATTGCCTTCTTGCGCAAGCGCTGCGGAGGCATAAACCAGCTGATAAGAAGCGGGAATATCTATAGCGATTTGTGCTGATTTACTTTTTGATGTCTGGTGCAGAATCTTAGTCAATAATAATTTTTTCTCGGAATCCTCATTCCCTTCAGCCAGAAACTTGGCATATTTCTCTTGTGCATCACCGTTTTTGCCAGCGAGCAATTGTTGAGCCAGCATCAGGCGTTCACGTAATTGCTGACGTAATAAACTCACACTCCACTGGCCGAAAAACAGGCTGAAGCCGGCAATGCAAAACATCGGCAAAATTGACATTTCCCATGCATAGCGCAATGCCATCGAAATCACGCCATTGATCGGCACCATACTGATCAGCGTCAGGATAAAAGCAATAATCAATCCGACGATGCTGCCGCCTTCGCCCAGTTTGCTGGCAGCACCAATATAAATAAAAATAAAAGAAGAGATAATCATAACCAGAATACGCACCAAGGCGGATTCAACGGTTGCCTGTAAAAGCGGTATCATCAAAATGACGAGAATGGTAATCGCGATTACTGCGGCTGTTGCAACAATAGTATTTTCTGCACCATCTGGTTTCATCAAAAAGATAACCAGATAAACGGAGATTGCTGCTTCGGGAATGTGAAACAACATGGCGACGCCGCTAACGAGCGCGCAAACACAGGCCACGCGCCATGTGGTGGCGGCGCGTCCGGGAAACGGAGCGAGATCCGCTAAAGTTTGTTTAATCGCTGTTGTCAGCGAGGTTTCAGCACGCGTTGCCATTATGCACTGTCACAACTGCGGACGCACCGACGCGGGTTAATTCTGCAGGCGGATCAATTAGTTTTATCCGTACCGGAAAACGCTGGGCAATGCGCACCCAGTTCAGATTTTTGGGAATAAAGGGCAGATTGCGTGGGATATTGATCATATCTTCCGAGCTGACACCCCAACCGATGCTCTCGATTTTGCCTTTCACAACGAGATTATTGTTGGCAAGAATGCGCACACTGGCACAATCACCGATGCGGATACGATCAAGCTCTGTTTCAGGGAACGAAGCAGAGGCATACCATTGCGTTGTGTCGATCAGTGTGAAAAGCGATTGACCGGAAATGACGATTTGACCACTTGCATTGATCAGGCCGACCACCAGACCGTCATGCGGGGCATAGGTTTTGCTGTTATCCAAATTGTGCTGGGCAAGGGCAAAAGCTGCCTGACGGGCGCGCACCAAAGCCTCGGTACTATCCATATTCCCTACAAGCGCATTGGCGGCATCTGCCTGCTGCACGGCTTGGGTCAGGCTGATGCGGGCATCATTACGCAGCGTTGTGGCGTCATCAACTTGTTGTTTGGTCACATAACCTTTGGGGCTGAGCGCTTCCAGACGTTTAAGGCTTTTCTCGGCCAGTTCCAGATTGGTGCGGGCACGCACCACTTGGTTGTCGGCAATCAGTGCATTTTGGGTTTCCGCCTTCAAGGCGCGGCGTTGCGTATCCAATGTCGCTTCTGCTATTTGCAGATCTGCGGCCGTTTGCTCAAGAAGTAAAGTTAATGGTTTGGGATCAAGAGTAAATAATAAATCGCCTTTTTTGACGCGCTGATTTTCAGTTACATTGATTTCGATAATGCGTCCGGGCATCGTGGACGCGATATTGACAAGATTAGCACTGATGACAGCATCATCCGAATAAGGATTTTCTTGCGATTTGCGCAAATAAAACCAGGTCATCAAAACCGCTGCCGCCACAGCCAGAAGAAATATGATCAGGCCGACAGCGTTGATTGGTTTTTTAACGTAACTGTTTGTTTCCATTTTCAATGACCGTAAATCAGAAATGCGAGAGCAAATGCAATCGCCACAACCATGGCGGTGTAAGTTATCAGACGAAATGTGAGCAACTCTTCAAGTCCGGTGCGGATAAAGATCATTCGTATAATAAGCACAATTGCGATCGCTCCGGCCAAACATATCATCCAGGTGGGGAAAAATGCACCTACCATATAGAATGTCGGGCTATGCACCATCATGTTCGCTTTCAGCAATTATTATGTTTGATCAGGCAAAAGTTTCATGGAAAAGCTTCAGATCAAAGCCTTTGCATATACAAACTTTATTCCAATTATTTCAAACAAAGTCCATCCTTAAAACTCGATGGATGCCAAACTCTACATAAGAATTTCACAACAGGCTTAACAGACAAAACAATCATTGCCTTATTTAAGGAACATTGGCGCGGGTTGACCCAGTTTTCATTGGAATAAAAACTGGATATGTTGATAAGAAAACATCAATCAAGATGATTTTCTTTATTTTATCAAGCTGTCAGGATGACTATTATTTTTGTCGGTTGCCAATTGTCTTTTCTGCATTAATAGTCATCGTGCCATCTATAAAAATTTCTGATCACAATAATCGCATCCAAATGCAGTTCCATAAATAACAAGAATTTACTATAGAAAAACAACGGATGATTTGAGAGAGACTAAATGCACAAGAAATTCCTTGCAGCTGCTGTGCTGACAACCGTTTTTAGCGCAAATGCTTTTGCGGCGGATGCTATCTTTATCGATAATCAGCCAGCAGCGGATATTGATCATCAAATCGCACCAGACTGGTCTTTACTAGTCACACCTTATCTCTGGGCTTCTGGTATCAAAGGCAATATTTCGCCTTTCAAGCGTGCGCCAAGCATTGAGGTTGAAAAAAGCTTTAAAGATATTGTCAAAGATTTGAATTTCGGTGGCTTTCTTGATGTCAGAGGCCGTTATGAAGATTTTATTTTCGCCGGTGATCTGATGTATATCAATACCACTGATATAGAAAATATCAGTAAATTGCCGGTTATCGGGCCTGTACAAGGTTTGAGTGCGCAAGTAGATTCAGCACAGTTTACTGCAACTTTAAAAGGTGGTTACCGCGTCTATAATGATGAAACATGGTCGCTTGATCTGTTGGGTGGCTTGCGTATCTGGCACATCTCGAATGATGTGACCATTCGGTATAATAATTTCTCGGAATCCCATAATGAGAGCTTTAGCTGGGTTGATCCGATCATCGGTTTCAGAGCTTTTATTAACTTTACGCCTTCTTTGTCATTGCAATTGCAAGGTGATGGCGGTGGTTTCAATGTCGGTTCCAAGGAAACATGGCAGGGCTTGGCGACACTGAATTATACGTTCACCAAACATCTTTCGACATCGGTCGGTTATAAATATTTGCGTGTTAATTATAGTGATAAAGGCCATACTTTTGATACGACCCTGAAAGGGCCTGTCGTAGGTATGACCTATCGTTTCTAAGGATTGGAACACTATAGTTATAAGCTTTGCAGATGTGAAATTTGCAAAGCTTTTTTTCTATTCTGCGGCTTGGTTGCGTCGGCGTTCGTTGAAATAGTTTAACAGTGCCAGACCTTCATCAGTGCCGATCAGCAGTTTTTTGATGATATCGGCAAAACTCGCGCATTGATCCGCATCCAGTTTTGAAAAAATAGCATCATTAACTGGTCGCTGTGTGGCTGCCAGCTTTGCAAGCAGATCAGTTGCTTTTTGGGTGACCGACAGGCTGACACGGCGACGATCATGCCGGTTCGGTACTTTAATGATCAGCCCTTTTTTGACCAGTTTTGCCACTTCCAATGTTACAAAAGCGCCGGATTGATGCAAATGCTCGCTGACATGGGAAATGCCGATATCATCCTGTTTGGTTAGATGGTCAATCGCAATCAGAATGGAAAAAGCCGGACCGGTCAGGCTGATGCTTTCGGCAAAACCATTGCGGATTTCGAGCAAACGAACACTGAAACCCAATGCGTCATGGATTGTCTGGCGAAAATTTTCATCTTTGCCGTCATGTAATAATTCGGGTCTGTTGACGGTCAATGCCATTTGCACGCTCCTGTTTGGCGTCAAATTAGCTTTGTTGGTTAGCTAAATCAACAGGAGAAACTTTCGAAACCGTGATTAACTGATTGATTTAACAGCACAGGAAACGGCGCAGCTTGCTGAATACAAGTAGCGCCGTTTGAAGGTGCGGTATGTATTGGCTTTTTATGCTCTTGTTTCCTGATCTTGGACTGTCACTGCACCGCGCTCGATCAGCAAGGTAACATCGGCAATCGCTTTGAGAAGATTAGGGCTTGATTCCGTAATCAACAGGGTCAGATCGCGCATGTTTTCGCGTAACTTGCCAAGGGTGCGGGCATATTCCAGTGCCAGTGCCGGAGCAAGCCCTTGAAAAGGTTCGTCGAGCATCAGCACTTTCTCGGCCACCATCAGTGCACGCCCAAGCGCCACCATCTTGCCCTGACCACCGGAAACACCATTGCCCGGACGATCGCGCATCACCTGCAATTCCGGCAAAAGACCGTAGACTTTTTCAAGTCTCTTACGGATTTCGCTTTGGGAAAGTTTGATTGCCAGCCCCGGCAGAACGATATTGTCTTCGACAGAAAATTCAGGAATGAGCCTGCGATCCTCTGGCGCGTAGCCGATGCCGAGCGGGGCACGTGCAAAAGAGGGGAGCGGCAAGAGCTCGGTGCCGCTTAAAGCAATCGAGCCTTTTTCAGTCGGGATCAGCCCCATGATTGCGCGCAATAAGGTTGTTTTACCGGCACCATTGCGCCCGATCAGAACAGTTGTGGCGCCCGATTTCAGTTCAAAACTGACATCACGTAAAATAAGCGCACCCGCCAGAGAAACATTGATGGAAGAAACGGTCAGCATCATGCAACTCCGATCACATTCTGGATTACACGCTCATCTTTAAAGACGGTTTCCGGCTTGCCTTCCACTATCACTTTACCTGCTTCCCACACCACAACGCGGTCGGCATAACGTTCCACTACATCCATGTCATGCTCAACAAACAGAGCCGACACTTTGGCTTGGCGCAGCGCATGCATCAATGTTTCCATTAATTGGAAACGTTCGATAGCACTCACACCGCTTGTTGGTTCATCCAGCAAAACAAGGCGTGGTTTCAAGGCCATCGCCATCGCAATATCGACAAGCTTACGGCGACCTTCCGGCAGGGTGGAAGCCATATCTGTCGCGCAATCAGCGAGATTAAACATGCTCAAAAGCTCCATGGCTTCTTCGCGATACTCTTTGCGATCAAGTGCTTTAAGCGGTTGCCAAAGGCCTTCACGCGAGGCGATTGCCAACATCAGATTATCCAGTACCCGTTGATCGAGAAAGAGTTGCGGGATCTGGAATGCGCGCGCAATACCTTTGCGTGCGATAGTCCGTGGCGGCAATTTGGTGATCGGTTGTCCGTCAAGGTAAACTTCACCTTCGACTGGGCGGATATAACCGGTGCAGAGATTAAGGAATGTTGTTTTACCTGAACCATTTGCGCCGATAATCGCCAGAAATTCACCTTCATTGATGTGAAGATTAACGCCATTGGCGGCCTTTACACCACCAAAAGCGATGTGCAGATTTTCAGCTTTGAGAAGAACGCTCATGCGGTTTCTCCTTTATGCTTGGATTTAACAAGGCCGATCAATCCTTTTGGCAGGAAAAAGATCACGCCAAGCAATGTGGCCCCGACAATCATGTTCCATGCATCGGTAAAGCCTGCGGCCAATGTGTGAACGATTTCAAGGAAAACCGCACCAACAATAGGGCCGGCAACGCCACCAACACCACCAAGAACGGCAACCAGCACCAGATGGCCTGAATTTGTCCAGTAAGCCATATCGGGGAGAACATGACCGATAGTCATTGCGGCAAGCGAACCGCCAATGCCAGCCAGAAACGCTGAGACCGTATAGGCCACCAGCAGCACGCCACGCACCGGCACACCTAAATATTCAAGGCGAATTTCATTAGTGTGGACGGCAGAGAGAGCTTCACCGAGCGGACTTTTCAGATAGGCATGTACACCAATACCAACGATAATCATAATGACGATGGAAGCGTAAAACAGGAAGTTTTCAAACTGTGATTTTTCCATCAAAGTGCCAAAAACGGTAGGTGCTGCTACGCGCAAACCATCTGTGCCGCCGGTAAAACCATAAAACTTCGACAAGAGCGAATAAAACACCATCGAGATTGCCAGATTAAGCATGGCGAAGAAGATAGCGCGATAACGCACAATGAAAGCACCGATTAAAAGTCCTGCCAGAATGGAGACGAGGCCAGAAATAATCAGCAGGCCGAAGAAGTCGGTAATGCCGTAATCTCTGGCTAAAAATGCCGTTGCATAGGCACCAACCGCAAAGAACATGGCATGACCGAGCGAGATCAAGCCGCCACGCAGCAAAATGGCAACCCCGAGGGCGGCCAAACCTTTGGCGATGGCGAGGGTTAAAATGAATTCAAGCCACGGGAACATTAAAGCGGCAATGACAAGCGCGATTATGGCTGCGGCGCCTGCGAGCAAAATACGCATGGATCAGATCTTTCTTGTCGAAGAGGA
Organism: Paenochrobactrum sp. BZR 201-1; assembly: GCF_044987585.2. Lineage (NCBI taxonomy): Bacteria > Pseudomonadati > Pseudomonadota > Alphaproteobacteria > Hyphomicrobiales > Brucellaceae > Paenochrobactrum > Paenochrobactrum sp. BZR 201-1. Next base: position 132,418 of record NZ_JBJDRZ020000010.1, read on the forward strand.
GCCGAACAAACCGTAAGGCCGAACCAAAAGTACAAGGAGCATCACGAGATAAGGGGCAACGGCATCGAGTTCCGGCGCATAATAAATGGCGAATACTTTTGCCAATGCGACAATGACGGCTGCAACTGCGGCACCTTCAATTTTGCCCAAACCACCAATTGCAACAACGGCAAAAGCAAGCACCATGGAATCTGCACCTAAGCCCGGTGAGACACCGGCTTGCGGGGTGGTCAGGGCACCGCCGAGCGCTGCCAAAAAGACACCAAGACTAAATGCAATAATGAAGACACGGTTGGTGTTGATGCCAAGCGCCTGTGCAATTTCGCGGTCTGCCACAACGGCTGCAATCAGGCGGCCGATACGGGTGTGGCCAATGAAAATGCGAAGGCCGAAAATAAGCAGCACTGCCAAAGCAATCAGCAAAAGCTGATAATTGAGATAAACGACATTGCCAATTTCAATGCTGCCGAGCAGCTGCACGGGCGTATCTTCATAGTAAGAATTCACGCCGAAAACGATACGCTGCAAATCTTCCAGAATGAGAAAGAGGCCAAAAGTGACAAGGATCTGAACAGCCTCGGATTTACCATATGTCCAGCGGATAAAAGTGCGCTCGATGACGGGGCCGAAGATCGCGGCCACAAGTGCAGCACTGAGAAACAGCGCCACAAAGGTCAGCCATGATGGCAGGCCAATGCTGATAATCCAGAGGCTTAGCGATGCAGCGGTATAAGCGCCAATGGAGTAAAAACTGCCATGCGCCACATTTAAAACCCGCAGAACACTGAAAACAAGCGTCAGACCAACTGCCACAAAAAAGATAAGGGCAGCATTGGCCAAACCGTCAACAAGCAGCGGTATAAGTGTTTCTAACATTTTTAAAGATCCCACACGTTGCGCAAACAAAATGCGCCGGTTTCATGCGGGCTGGTTTTTAAGCCCGCATGAAAGACGTGATCATTATTTATAAGAACCGGGTTGTGGTAATTTGGCAGGCAAGTCGGCCGCTAAAGTGCTGATCCAAGCAATCGGATCTTGACCGACAGGCGGCATCAGATCGCTGCCTTTATAGCGTACCAATTCAGCAATGACCGGCACATTATTATCGGCAGATTTGGCGGTGATACCGACTATCTGATCAACAACACCGTCATTGTCTTCACGGGTTTGCATGGTGCCGGTAAGGGTAGTGACTTCGCTGTTTTTCATCGCTTGTGCCACTTCTTCACGGCTTGGCCATTGGCCGCCATTGGCTTCCATCGCACGTTCATAAGCTTTTTGAACATAGATGAAGCTGTTCGCCATTTTAATGGCAGGGAAAACAGGCCATGAGCCGAATTTTTCTTTATAGGCTTTGGCGAATTCAACGGTTTCAGCATTTGCAGCAGCATCCGGTGAGTTCCACCAGCCGTCGCCCAGCACGCCGATGATGACACCTTCAGGAATATTGACGTTTTGGAGGGATGATTCACCCAATGCCAGCACTACTTGGCTGGATTTGAACAGACCACGCGGTGATGCTTGGCGCACGAAATTGTCCAGATCGCCACCCCAAAGATTGGAGAAGATCACATCCGGTTTGGCGGCAGTGAGGCGGGAAATTTCGGTCTGGAAAGTGCCGGAGCCAAGTTTTGGAAACAGCTCTGCAACCACTTCAACATCCGGTTTGAATGCCTTCATGGCAGCCGTGAAAATGGCCGCTGCATCATGGCCGAAGGAATAATCCGGATTGATGATGGCAATGCGTTTAACGTCAGGCTTTGCTGCAATCAGATAGGCCGCATAGGCGACAAACTCCGGAACGGTATTGCCGTTGGGACGGAAGAAGAACGGATGTTTATCTTTTAAATACAGCTGATGCGTATCGCAATTCCAGCCGATGGTCGGGATTTTCATCTGATCGGTAACAGGTGCCAAAGCCATGCAATTGCCGCTGGAAAGGGCTGCGATCATCACCTGATTGGCCTGATCGCCCGCAAGTTTGCGAAATTCTGCAATCACGCCTTCGGTGCCTTGACCTTCATCTACATAGGTGGCTTTGAGCGGAACACCGCCAAAACCGCCTTTTGCATTGATGCGTTCGATCATCAGCTCGGCAGCATTGCGGCCCGGCATGCCGTAGGCTGCAGTTGCGCCGGATGTGAAACTGAAAACACCGACACCAACGGATGCGGGCTTTTCCTGCGCATACGCAGCTGTTGCCATGACAGACGCCATAGCAAGCGCGGTAAGTGCAGATCGCACAAGATTAATCTTAAACATTTGACCCCCTAGTGGTTTATCCAGAGCGGATATAATCCGTCTGGCAACTTGCAAATTGCGCGGCCGGATCGAAACCACCACGATAGGTCATGCTTTTTCCCGATCATGAGCTGATCCTCCCATCAAACATTGCCGGCGCCCTCATCCTACCCAGAGCATGCCGGTATGTGGTTTTCATGATTGCTTAAATGTCTGTGATATGCAAGATAAAACTACAGTGAAATATCACTGACGTTAGTTTTATTCATTCATACCATTTCCTGCGACCGGAAAATTCGATCAGCACAAGCAGGGGGGAGTCGAGAACAAATGACAATGCTTCAAATGGCTGTTGTCAGCCAAGATGGACGCCAAGACATTGAAATTGAAGTTAAAAATTTAATCATTGCGGGCTGGGCAGGCCGCAACAAGCAAGCTATGGAAGAGCATATCAAAGAGCTGGAAGAGCTCGGTGTTGCTCGTCCTGCTTCCACGCCCACCTATTATCGTGTGGCTGCCGCGCGCTTAACAACGGCTCCGATAATTGAAGATACCGGTACTGCGGGCAGTGGTGAGGTCGAATCTGTGATCTTTGCCCATCATGGTAAACTCTATGTGGGGCTTGCATCCGACCATACCGAACGCGAGGTGGAAACCTATGGTGTGACCGTTTCAAAGCAAATGTGCGACAAGCCGGTGGCTTCTACCGTCTGGCCTTTTGACGAAGTCAAAGACCATTGGGACGAGATGATTTTGCGCAGCTTTGCCACCATTGATGGTGTGCGCGTTCTTTATCAGGAAGGCTCGATTTCCGGGCTTTTGGCACCGCTTGATCTGATCGCGGGTTATAGCGATGCCGGTAAACTTGCTGATGGCACTGCCATGCTTGGCGGCACCATGCCTGCAATCGGCGGCATCCGTGCTGCCACACGTTTTGAAGGGGAGTTGGAAGATCCTGTTTTAAAACGTAAAATCAGCTTCAGCTATGATGTGTTAACACTTCCTGTGCTGGGATAATAAAAGCTGGCCAGAATCAGCTGTTCAACCGACAGTGACAAGCAAAGAATATTGCTTGTCACCTTTAAGCCAAAGCTTTGCGTTCGGGCAAAATAGCAGAGATCAAGACATGACTACGGATATATCAGATAAAACCAAAAAAACTGCATCTGCACCCAAGCGCAGACGCAAAGACCCCGTAGTTTCACTTCGGGAAGTCGCCTATCAAGCGATTAAGCACCGTATTATTACTTGTAATCTGAAGCCAGGCGAGGTGTTGAGCGAAGGGCTTTTAAGCGATGAGCTCAATATTGGCCGCACGCCAGTGCATCAGGCGATTGACCGTCTTGCCAGCGAAGGGCTGATTGATGTCATTCCGCGCAAAGGCATCATGGTGACACCTATCAGCTTGCACGAGATTTTCGATATCATCGATGTGCGTTTGATTAATGAAGCCTATTGCGTGCGTCAGGTGGCAAAACTTGCCGATGCGCCTGACATTAAAAAGCTTGAAACCAATCTGAATGATATGTGGAAGGCGGCCAAATCGCGCAATATTGAAGCGATGATGAATTTGGATCGTGAGTTTCACGGACTGTTATCCGCGACATCCCGCAATACGATTTTACCCGATATTATGGGCAATCTGCACGACCGCTCCACGCGTTTGTGGTTTATTTCGCTGCGTTCAAACGAGCATTATGTGCGCGTTTGTGAACAACATGCAGCAGTGATTGAAGGGATTAAAGCCCATGATGAGGATGCGGCCGAACAGGCGATCCGCGACCATATCGAAGCATTTAGGGAAAATATCACCCGCCAGTTTTAACCCCTCCATCTTTGTTTTATTGGAGCTGGCGCAATTGTGCTTCAACGGCACGGGCAACGGACAACAACCAGTTATCCTGACCGTTTCCGGCTGAAAGCATCAGGCCGACTGGTGCATTATCCGCCTCATGCACCGGCAGCGAAATGGAGCAGCCATCCAGCATATTGATCAATGTAGGATTGCGTAAAAGTGCCAAATTGGCTTTGGTGAAAGCATCACCATCATCAAGTGCCGAAATTTCCGGTGCGATCATTGGCACGGTCGGCATCGCAATCACGTCGAATGGTGTGATCTCGTGTATCACTTGGTCAATGTAATCGCGACGCATCTGGAGAATTTCAATATAATCCGAAGCAGTTTGTTCATGTGCGCGCATCAGGCGTGCACGAACGCGTTGATCGTAGAGATCGCCATGTTCCGCCAATAAGTCTTTGTGCCATGTATAGGCTTCAGGTGCCGGAAAACCGCCTTTGCCATTAATCTCAGCCAAAATATGGAAAGCCTTCAGCTCAATCGGGATGATATGCGCGCCAGCAAGGCCCAGCTTTTCTAAAGCTTTTTCAAAAACAGTAGCAACATATGGCTCGATGCCGTCAAAGACGACACTTTGCGGCACGCCAATGCGCAAGCCTTTCACATCAAGGTCAATCAGCGCCTCATTTTCGCTGCCGCTCATCAGCTTGTGCAAAATAGCGCAACATTCAACACTATTGGCCAAGGGACCAATGGAATCCAGCGTAGTGGAAAGCGGCAAAGCGCCTTGTGAGGGAACGCTTGAAGCGGTTGGCTTATAGCCTGTCAGGCCACAAAGTGCCGCCGGAATACGGCAAGAACCGCCGGTATCCGAACCGATAGCAGCGGCTGCCATTTCATCAACAACAGCAACAGCAGCACCGGAAGACGAACCGCCCGGAATGCGCTTTTTATGGCGCTCATACGGATTGGCCGGTGTGCCATAATGCGGGTTGATGCCAACGCCGGAAAAAGCAAATTCGGTCATATTATTCCGACCAATAATAATAAAACCGGCAGCTTTCAGCCGTGCAATTGCAGCTGCATCTTTTTGTGCAGGCGCAGCATCGGCCAGCACTTTGGAACCCGCCGGTGTTGGCTCCCCTTTGAGATCAAAGAGGTCTTTAACCGCCAAAGGTATTCCTGCAAAAGGGGAAGCATGCAAACCGGCCGCGCGTAATTGATCGGCCGTAGCAGCAGCAGCGCGCGCTTTTTTCGCGTCAACTTTGATGAAGGCGCGTGCACCTTCACCCTGTGGGTCTGAAATGCGGGCAAGACAGGCTTCAGTCAATTGGACAGATGTAGTGACACCATTTTCCAGATCAGAGGCTAATTGTGATAAAGTTGCGCGCATTTTTAATAACTCTCCCCGCAGTGAACATATGTTTATTGCAGTGCTTCCGACACAATGCCGGAAGCACTTTGTTTTTTATACCGGATCGAAATAATGAATTTCGAGCAGCATGCAGCCGTTTTCAGATTTGAAAGGGCCATGTGGCGCATGCGGCGGACGGCAAGCATAGGTGTTTGGCGGATAGCTCACGCCACCTTCGCCATTAGCATCATTGCCCACTGTCAGATCGCCTGACAAGAGGTAAACCTCTTCCCAATATTCATGCTCGAAAGGTGCAGTGGTATAAACACCGGCATCAAAACGCAGTAAACGGGTGCGCGAGCCGCGATTGTTAACCTCATCCAGCGCACCGGAAATGATTTTCTGTTTGATACCTTCAGGATAACCTGCCGGAACTTCCCAGCCGCTCGACATATCAAGTGTGTGGAACTCGTCATGAAGCTTGTTAACAGCCATTTTTGTCTCCTTGTTTGAAAGGGGCACCGGCGCTTAAACGCCGGTGATTTTAGAAAGACTTCTGCATTTGCAGCAAGTCTGGCCTCATCAGGCTTTGCTTACCGCTGCAAGACTGTCTTCCAGCGTGTAAGAATTCATAATGCCGTCAACGACGCGCTCGGCTGATGACCAGTCATAGGTTCTGAACGAGTGGTTTTTGGTGACGAAAGTCGCACCCGCATAGAACATTTCATACTGGTGATGGCGGGAACCGAATTCAGAGCCAACCGCATCCCAGGCGAGCTTATAAAATTTAACGCGCTCTCTGGAGGATGCTGCCGGTGACTGTTGGGTTTTGTCAATCAGCTCTGCCAGTTCCGGATTGCCGAAATCTTCAACCGAAGACGGCAACATGATCATGCCGCCGCCAGCCAGTTCACGTAAAGTATTGAGGATTTTCGGGTAAAGCTGCTGGGTAAGAACCTGTGCGCTGTAAAGGGTTGCAGCATCTGGCACAAAATATTCACCGGCAAAATGACCTTTGGCTTCCATACCCGCAACCATTGAATCCACCATGGTGACTTCTGCTGCCAGCTGACCAAGCATTTCACGCACCTGAGGGAACTGGGAAATACCGTTAATGTCGGTGGTTTTCTTAGCAATACCAATCAGAAAACGCAGTTTTACCGCCAAACGGATCATCGCCTGATAGTTCTGGTAGACATGTGCAGGTGTGGCATGGAACTGCTTGGCACACATAGCGACATCGCCATCGATAAAGACACGCTCCCAAGGCACTTTCACATCGTCAAAATAAAGCACTGCATCGTTTTCATCAAAACGGCTGGCCAAAGGATTGTCAAAAACAGAAGGTGCTGCCTGCTCATAGGACTTGCGCGACATGATTTTGAGGCCTTTTGCATTCATCGGAATAGCAAAAGAAACCGCATAAGCTTCTTCACCGGCCTTCATCGGCTGGATGCAGGTGACGAAAACTTCGTTGGCAACAACGCCGCCGGTTGCCAGCATTTTGGCACCGCGAATGGTAAGTCCTTCGTCATCACGCGCTACCACACCGGCCGTCAAAAACGGATCAGCCTGTTCGGCTGCGTTTTTCGAGCGGTCGGCCTGCGGATTGATGATGACATAGGTCAGATAAAGGTCATTATCGCGGGCATATTGGTAGTAATTGGCAAGGTTTTGCGCAAATTTCGCGTTATATTCTTCAAAAACCGGCAACCCCATATACATACCGGCAATGCAGGATGCGACGTGATCAGGCGCGCGACCTAAGAAACCGCCATGAATTTCTGTCCAGCCTTCAAGACCGGCACGGCGCTTTTTCAGCTCTTCATAGCTTTTCGGCAATTCCCAAATACGATTGGCCCGATGACCTTCAGGTGTGACATAGGTCATCAGGTCTTCGTTTTCCGGCGCCTTGGCAAAGTCAAAAATCTGTTTGACCGATTGTGCTACATTTTTAAATGCCGGATGCGTGGTGACATCGTCAACGCGTTCGCCGTTGATGAAAATCTCGCGGCCATCACGCAGGCTTTCCAAATGCTGCTGACCAGTCTTTGTACCTTTTTGAGACATAGTCTCCTCCCTGTAGTTTCAAAAAATTAGTAATGAGACGGAAGCGGCCATTCAGGCACGTCAATGCGCGGGCCAGTAACGCTGTGATAGCGGCCGCGGAAGAACAGCAAAGGTTCTGCTTCAATGGCTGATGTACTGAAGTTGACGACGCGGCCTAAGAAAATTTTGTGATCGCCGCCCTCATGACAGGCGAAAGGCTCGCATTCAAAATGCGCAATTGCATTGGTGATGCGCGGTACACCTTTATGGCCTTCGGTGTAATGAACGCCAGCCCATTTATCACTGGCTGCACGGGAAAACTGGTTGGAAAGCTTTTCCTGACCGCTGGCCAGAATATTGACCGTATAGGCCTCGGCTTCTTCAAAAGCGCTCAAGCTATAAGCGTTGACACCGATGCTGAAAAGAATAAGTGCGGGATCGAGAGACACCGAATTAAACGATGTCATCGTCATGCCTATCCGCTCACCACTTTTCGCCAATGCGGTCACAATTGTAACGCCGGTGGCATATTCTGCCAGTGCATTACGTAATTGGCGCTGATCCATGGTTTCCTCCCATTCAGCTATGTAATTTAGCTAATTAATAAAGCTATTTTTGTGAGTGTCAATTAGGAAGTGATAAATTTTCAATCGTTGAGAGCATAAAAACGTTAGTTGTCTGGAAATTGGAAAAAATCCGGCTTGTAATAAATAATAGAGTTTTGAATCAACCGGCCTAGTTGATATAAATAATCTGGATCATCTGCCTCATCCGGTTATACATTATGGCAACTTACAGAATATAATTTTCTATTAAGCTTCAGAGGCTTTTCGAATGATTATAATTGATCAGCTTTTAGTTGGATCTGTTGTTCCCTACGGCCCGCGCAATCTGCCAAGTGCGATTGGCAAATTGCCGGTGCGTGAAAAATGCTGGTTGGGTCTTGAAGGTTTTATCAATGATGAGCAGGGCGACCGCAAACATCATGGCGGGCCTGAAAAAGCGGTGCATCATTATGATTTTGATCATTATCAGATCTGGCGCAATGAGATCGGCGATCATGATATTTTAAAGCAGCCCGGCGCCTTTGGTGAAAACCTGACCACCCGCGGCATCAGCGAAGATACTATTGCTATCGGCGATATTTTTGAACTTGGTGAGGCGGTCATTCAAGTAAGTCAGGGACGCCAACCTTGCTGGAAATTGAATATCCGTTTCGACACCAAAGATATGGCTTTGCGTTTGCAAAAAACCGGCCGTACCGGCTGGTATTATCGTGTGCTCCAGCAAGGCTATGTACAGGCCGGTGATGCGTTGAAACTGGCTGACCGGCTGGCGCCAGAATGGACCATTCGCAAAACATGGCATGTTCTTTATGTCGATACGCTCAATCATAATCTTTTAAGCGAGATGGCAGCATTAGAACTGCTGGCCGATAGCTGGCGGCTATATGCCAGCAAGCGCTTGGGCTCCGGTAAAGTCGAAGACTGGAGCCGACGATTACAAGGTGATGCCTAACAGACAAAACATTCATTCAATACGAACCAACAGCATGTCCGTCGACTGCATTTTTAAGAACTGATCGGTGATATGGGAAAAGGTACAACATTAGCAATTGAAGTCAGGGTCAAAGATGGCGAGCCGATTTTTCTGGCGCTGGCACGCACAATCATTGCTGAAATTGAGCGCGGCCGCTTAAAACCAGGTGACGCTTTGCCGGGTACACGCTCGCTTGCCAAAAACCTCAAATTAAACCGCAACACGGTGGACGCGGCCTATCATGAGCTGACCATGCAAGGCTGGCTCAATGCCGTTGCCTCACGCGGAACATTTGTGGCGGATGATCTGCCGGATCTATTGAAAACACACAATACGCAATCTGATGATGTGAATGCCAGGTCTTTCAAACGCAAATCCCGCCAATATTTATGGAATATTTCCGATGGTGCGCCGGATGCGCGGCTGTTGCCGATTGTGCCATTTGGTCAGGCATTCCGCCGTGCTTTAACCAGCAATAGTTTTTTGGATAATCAGTCCAATGACAGCGCCAATGGAAACGAATATTTGCGCTCCAATCTTTCAACTTATCTGAATGCAGAACGCGGGCTGATTGCATCTGAACCAGATATTTTGATTTCACGCGGTAGCCAGATGGCACTGTTTTTGGCCGCACGCGCTATTGCCGAAAGCGGTATCAGCATTGCCGTGGAAAATCCGGGTTATCCGCTGGCATGGGCAGCTTTTCGAGCTGCTGGCGCCAATCTTATCAGCATTCCGGTGGATGATGCCGGTATTGATGTGGATGTGCTTGAGGCAATCGCCAAACGCGATAAAACTTTGCGTGCGGTTTATATCACCCCGCATCATCAATATCCGACCACCGTCACATTGGGCGCTGCACGGCGCTTGCGTCTGATCGACATTGCGCGCCGTTATGGGCTGACTATTATCGAGGATGATTATGATAGTGAATATCGCTATGATGGACGCCCTGTTTTGCCGCTGCGTGCACGTGCTGATAAAGATCTGCCGATCATCTATTTAGGTTCATTATCCAAGCTTTTGGCACCCGGTATTCGTGTGGGTTATGCCATCGCACCGCAAGATATTTTGAAAAAAATGGCATTGCAGCGCGAGGCTATTGACCGTCAGGGTGATGTACCGCTGGAATTAGCATTGAGCAGTCTGATTGCTGACGGCACTATGAAACGTCATGCACGTAAAGCGCGGCGGATTTATCACGCGAGACGTGATTTTCTGGCGGAAATTTTGACCGAGCGCCTTGGTGATGATGTGGAATTTACACTGCCGTCCGGTGGTCTGGCGATTTGGTTGCGCCTGAAACATGGCTTGAACGCTCAAGAATGGTCGGAAAATGCCACACGTTTGGGACTCGCATTGTTGCCCGGCATTCATTATTCACTGGATGAAACGCAGCCCATTGAAGCGTTTCGTTTAGGGTTTGCCAGCATGAATGAAGAAGAATTGAGCCGCGCTATTCAAATTTTAGTCAGGGCAAAACCCGCCTGAGAAAAGTACCAAACCTAGTTTCTTAGATGACAGGCGGCAATTAAAGAGTGACGCATATATGCTGAACATAAGACGGAGTTGCATGACTACGGCCATGATTCCAGCATCAAAAAATAGTAATGAAAATTATTTTGACAATTCATATTCGAGCTTTTCGCTTGCCGTTCAATCAAAGGTTAAAGGTGAAACCGCAACCTATATTGCATTACCGGAAATAATCGTTTTTCGCTTATACCGGACGCGTAACAAAACAGGTTAACCCTGACGGTAATATCATCACTGTTTGCGAGAATGATCAAGAAATAAGCTATAATTTTTATAGTGCATTGTCGCCGCATAACGAAATTCCACCTGTCCCCAATAATACAGCAACGGGAGAATTGACCGTTGAATATGATAGAAAAACAAAGGTTTTACAGTGGAAAATATCCTATTCGGGCTTGACCGGTACGGATCAAACGCCTGTTGCCGCACATTTTCACGGCCCTGCGTCACCTGCGCAAAATGCCGACATTATTATCAATATTCCGCCCGATCAGTTACTAAGTCCTATTGTGGGGCAGCAAACACTTACCAAAGAGCAAGAGGACGGTTTGGTTAGAGGATTGTGGTATTTTAATATTCATACCAAGAAAAATCCGATGGGCGTTTTGCGTGGTCAGCTCACGCCAGAATAGACCGGACATAAACTAAACAGAATTTTTTCCTCAAGGCACGACCCAATTTTCCGGCACCATTTTAATAGCACATGGTGCCGGAATCTTGTTTGGGAATATTGCACGATTGTGTTTATGCGCACCACTGATGATGTGTTTTGGTTTATTTTTTCATTTCTTTGCATTGCTTTCACGCTGCTTATGAACAGCTTAAATGGTACTTTGCAGTAAAATAATCCCAGCTTAACGTTTTGAAAATATTGATGTGCTGGCTCTTAAAGTAATTTCTGTGGCTGCAAGATGGCACGATTATTCATATCCCTGCTTGACAGTATGATATACTAAACATTAACCTATCATACCACTACGAGGAGTAGTTCGGGGAGGATTTCTGAAAAGCTCGCTACAGGTTTGTTTGTGATTGCACGTCGCTAAAATCGGCACTGCATCGGGCTTTTGAACATCTAACTTTTCGATCAATCCTTGAAACGATCAGTTATGGCCAGCAATGGTCGGCAGCGCGTTGTGGCTCTGTTATTTGTAAAAGCATTAAGGACGAATATAGAATGAAGATTGCTATTGTTGGTTGCGGTGTCGTCGGATCATCCTGGTCACTTGTTTTTGCACGCGCCGGTCATGAGCTGGCGATCTTTGACCAGAACCCGCAAGCAGCTGAAGCCGCTGTTGCTTTTGTTGTTGCTGCTAACCCGAGCTATGCTGCACAGTGCCGTGTTGCAACCAGCCTTGAAGATGCATTATCGGGTGTTGATTATGTGCAGGAAAGTGCGCCCGAACGCCTGCCGATCAAGCAGGCTCTCTACAAGGAAATGGATGCGTTTTTGGCGCCCAATACCATTGTTGGCAGCTCGACATCCGGCTTTCCGGCATCGGTATTCACCGAAGGTTTGAAAAACGCCGAGCGCTGCCTTGTATCACATCCGATCAATCCTCCCCACCTCATTCCCTTGGTTGAACTGATCCCGGCTCCGTGGACGGATGTTGCCGCTTTGAGTTTCACCCGTCAGCTGATGGCGGATTTAGGCCAAAGCCCGATTACATTGACCCGTGAAATCAACGGTTTTGTGGTCAACCGTTTGCAGAGTGCCTTGCTTGGGGAAGCATTCCGTTTGGTTGAAGACGGTATTTGCACTCCTGCGGAAGTGGATGCTGCGGTTTCTGATGGATTGGGCTTGCGTTGGTGCTTCATGGGACCTTTCGCAACCATTGATCTCAATGCCGCGAATGGTGTTTCCGAGTATTGCGCTAATCTGGGGCCGATGTATTACGGTCTTGCCAAAGAACAGGCTGATCCGCGTGAATGGACTCCTGCACTTGTGAAGGCAATTGAGGATAAAATGCGCAACGCGGTTCCAGCAGATGACTTGCCTGCACGTCGTAAATGGCGTGACAGCTTCTTGTCGGCAATCGTGACTGCGAAGCGCGCAATTACGAAAGATCTTGGAGCATGAACGGATTTTCCACGCCAGCCCATTTAAGTCGCGAAAGACTGTCTGATAAAATCGCCAAAGATATTGAGGCACGTATTTTGTCAGGTGAACTCTCCATCGGGGACAAACTTCCCTCGGAACGTGACTTGATGGTTTATTATGGCGTGGGACGTCCGGCCGTGCGCGAAGCACTTTTATGGCTGAACAAAACCGGCATTCTTGCCGTTTCCAATGGCGACCGTACCAGAGTGACGGAGCCTGATCCGCGTGAACTTTTGCAGCTCTTGTCGGGGGCTGCAAAATTACTGATTGCACGTGATGAAGGCATTCGTGAATTCCAGAAAACACGTATTTTCGTGGAAGTGGCGATGGTGCGTGAAGCCTCGCGTCTTGCCAGTGATGCAGATATTGCAGCATTGGAAAAACTTCTGATCGCCAATGCTGAAAGTGCCGGTGATAATGGCCTGTTTTCCAAAACGGATGATGCCTTTCATCAGTACATTGTCAGTATTGTGCAAAATTCTTTGCTGGATGCGCTTTATGATGTGGTGCTGGAACTATTGGAAGATCAGCGCCGCATGTCGCTCAGCCATCCGGACGCTCTGACAAAAGCAATGGCAGCCCATCGCAATATTTTCGAGGCAATCCGTGATCGTGATGCCGATCGTGCCGAAGCGGCAATGCGTGCGCATCTGGATACTGTCGTTGAAACATATTGGCAGGTGCGCGAACAGGTCGATAATCCCGCCTGATCTGCCTTCATATCCATTAAAATAAATAAGGTTTCCCACATGCTTCTTGGTTGTATTGGCGATGATTTTACTGGTTCCAGTGACCTTGCAAATACGCTTTCCAAACAAGGAATGCGTGTCACCCAATATTCCGGTGTGCCGTCAACAGATGCCGACCAGTCGGTCGAAGCCGGTGTAGTTGCACTCAAATCGCGCAGCATTTCGGCCGATGAAGCCATTGCCCAATCATTGAAAGCATTGAAATGGTTGCAGGCACAAGGTTGCAAACAGTTTTTGTTTAAATATTGCTCTACTTTCGACAGCACGGCTGAAGGCAATATCGGCCCTGTTGCAGCTGCTTTGGCTAAAGAGCTGAACGCACGCAAAGTGGTTGTTTGTCCGGTGTTTCCGGGGGCAGGGCGCACCCTTTATCAAGGGCATTTGTTCGTTAATGACCGCCTACTCAATGAAAGCGGCATGGAACATCATCCGCTAAACCCGATGACGGATGCCGATATTCGCCGCTGGCTTTCTTTGCAAACAGATATGCCGGTTGGTCATGTGGGCTTTCATGCGGTGAGCCAAGGTGCTGATGCCATTCGCGCGGCACTGGATAAAGCCGATGCAGAAGGCGCACAGCTGATTGTGGTTGATGCAGTTTCCGACAATGATCTGATGGAAATTGGTGCTGCGTTAAATGGTTTGCGGCTTGTCACCGGCGGTTCCGGCATTGCTATGGGATTACCTGAAAACTTCCGCAAAGATGGGCTGTTGTCAGGCAATAATTCGGATTGGCAGGGCGTTGCAGGCCAGTGTGTTGTGCTTTCGGGTTCTTGCTCAATGGCAACACGCGGGCAGGTAACAGTCCACCGTGAAGGTGGCCTGCCGATGTTTGAAATTACTGCAGAAGATGCGGTTTCCGGTAAATTGGATGCGCAGGAAATTGCCCAATGGGCGATGCAACAGGCACAAAGACCGCTTGTTTATTCATCGGCTGATCCGGCAATTGTGAAAGCGGCTCAGAAAAATTTTGGCCGCGAAGTGGTTGCCAATGCAATTGAGCGTCTCTTTGCCGATATCGCACATGCATTGGTGGCTGCTGGTGTTGGTCGTCTGGTTGTTGCAGGCGGCGAAACTTCGGGTGCTGTGGTCGAGGCACTGAACCTCACGGCTTTGGAAATAGGCCCTGAAATTGCGGCCGGTGCTCCGGCTCTGCGTGCAACTCTGCCGGATGGAAAAACGGCACTTGCTTTGGCTCTCAAATCCGGAAATTTCGGCGGCCCTGAATTTTTTGCCGAAGCAGATCGCATTTTGGGCGGCGAATAATCCGCTTTGCAGTCAATTGCGCCACAGGCTGCAAAACATATTTGTTTGGAGGAAATAACATGAATAAATTCAGCAAGTTCGTCAAATTGGCATCTTGCGTTGCTGTTTCGGCATTTGGCCTTTTCACGGTCACTTTGCCAACTCAGGCACAAGACGTTCTGACGCTCAAACTCGGTCATATACAGTCGGAACAGGATCTGTGGCACTTTGGTGCGCAGAAGTTTAAGGAAGAGCTGGAAGCGCGTTCAAACGGTACTATCAGCCTTGCCATCTATCCAAACTCAACTCTTGGTGGTGACCGAGATTTGGTTGAAGGCATGCAGATGGGGACTGTGGATTTTGGTCTGATTGCCGGCGTGCTGGGCAATTTCGAACCGTCCATCCAGCTGCTGGAACTGCCTTACTTGTTTAAGTCGCAAGATGAGTTTGATAAAGTCATTCAGAGCGAACTCGGTGAAGAAATTGCCGATAATGTTTTGAAGAATGCGAATGTACGTATTCTTGATTGGTGGGAACGTGGCTCACGTCAAGTGACTTCGAACAAACCTATCAATGGTGTTGATGACCTCAAAGGCATCAAAATCCGTGTTCCTGAAATTCCGGCTATGGTCAGCACATGGCGCGCTATCGGTGCCAATCCGACACCAATGGCATGGAGTGAGGTTTACACCGGCCTTGAACAGCATGTGATTGAAGCACAAGAAAACCCGATTCCGTTCATCTATGGTGGTCGTATCGGCGAAGTGCAGAAATATCTGGCGATGACCAATCACAAGTTTGAATATGTCACACTTGCGATGAGTGAACTGCGCTGGAACCAGCTGTCACCCGAACAGCAGAAAATTGTTTCCGAAGCAGCAGCTGCTGCAACCGCTGCAGAAAACGAAGCTGTTCGCTCGCAGACCGAAGAAATGTTGAAAAAGATGGTCGCTGCTGGCCTGCAGGTCACAAACCCAGATGTTGACTCGATTGCTGCTGTTGCTGTGACTGCACATGAAGCTTTCGCTAAAACCGTCAATACTGATCTCTATAACCGTATTATTACAGCACTTGCACGTTAATTTTATCAAGCTGCTGCTGCCGCTTAACTTGCGGCAGCAGTTTAAGCTTACGTGCAGAGGAGAACCAGCTTGGATAAATTCGATAAGCTGATACATACTTTCCTGCTTTGGATCATCGCGGCTCTGATTTTCGCAATGATGGGCGTAACATTCACTCAGGTCTTAGCCCGCTATGCACTCGCCAATTCTTTAAGCTGGTCTGAAGAAGTAGGGCGCTATATTTTTGTCTGGATTACTTTTCTTGGTATGGCGGCAGCCTTTCAATCGCGGGCGCACATTGCGCTCGATTTTCTGGTTTCATTGCTGCCGGTCAAATTTTCCAATAAGCTGGTTGTTTTCAACGCGCTGTTAGTTGCTGTGGTTGGCGGCGCGTTGCTGCTCGGTGGTTTGGCACTGATGAAATTTGGTATGAACCAGAAAAGTGCGGCTCTCGGATTGCCGATGTATCTTGTCTATTCTGTAATCCCGTTCAGCGGCCTGACCTTATGCTATTTCGCTCTGCGTGAAGCATGGAAGCGCGCCACTTTGAGCGAAGGAAACGCGAAATGATCTCATTTATTCTTTTTGGCGGCTTTGCGTTTTTCCTGCTGATTGGCTTGCCGGTTGCTTTCGGCATTGCTATCGCTTCGCTCATTGCCATTCTCTATCTTGATTTCCCGATTGCGGTTTTTGCGCAGCGCCTTTTCACATCCGTGGATTCATTTCCATTGATGGCTATCCCGCTTTTCATGCTGGCAGGTGCCTTGATGGGGCATGGCGGCATTACCCGCCGTATCATTAGCTTTGCTTTATCTCTGGTTGGTAATATCCGCGGTAGTCTTGCGCATGTGGTATCGGTCAGTGGTGTGATCATGGGTGGTGTTTCCGGTTCCGGCGTAGCTGATGTGGCCGCACTTGGCACAGTGATGATACCGGAAATGAAAAAGCGCAATTATGATGCCGGTTTTTCTGCTGCTCTGGTGGCTTCATCAGGTAGTTTGGCACTGATTTTGCCACCAAGTATTGCGATTATCATTTATGGTGTTTCAGCTCAGGCATCCATTGGCGATCTCTTCATGGCCGCCATTGCACCAGGTCTTGCGATTGGTTTCGGCTTTGCACTTTATTCTTATTTTTATGCCCGCAAACATGGCTATCCAAAAGAAGGTCGTGTCAGCAATGCTGAAAAATGGGCACGTTTTAAAGATGCAAGCTGGTCTTTGATGATGCCTGTCATCATCATCGGTGGTATCCGGATGGGTATTTTTACGCCGACTGAAGGTGGTGCAGTTGTTGCAGCCTATGCCTTCATTGTTGGTATGTTCATCTATAAGGAAATCACCTTCTCAAAGATTCCGCAGATCTGCATTGAAGCCGCAATCGGCACAGCCGTAATTGCAGCGATTATTGCTGCGACATCGCTGTTTGGTTGGTTGTTGACCAATGCTCAGCTGCCACAGATGATTGCCGGTGCTATTCTGGGTCTCACCGATAATGCAATTTTGTTGCTCCTTCTCATCAATGTTATGCTGCTGATTGTCGGTATGTTTCTTGATAGCGGTCCTGCCATTTTGCTGATGACACCAATTTTGGCACCTGTTGCCAACCAACTTGGTGTCGATCCGGTACAGTTCGGCCTGATCATGGTGATCAACCTCACCATCGGTTTGCTCACTCCGCCGGTTGGTACAGCGCTTTATCTCGCCAGTAGTATTTCTGGCGTTTCGGTGATGAAGTTGACCCGTGCAATGTTGCCATTCTGGGCCATTATGATTGCAGTGCTGATGCTGGTCACCTATTGGCCGGGCTTTACCAGCTGGGCGATCTCACACTAATCAAAATCTTGAATACGGCGCTTGGCACCAAGCGCCGTATTCTCTTATTGACTTTATAATTGACAAGAAAAGGTGTCCGTCATGAACCGTGAAGCAAAAGCGCAGCTGCTTTGTGATCTTTGCCGCAGCATGTTTGATCGTGGCTATTCGGTGGGTGGTGCCGGCAATGTTTCGGTGCGTATTGATGGCGGCTTTCTGGTGACGCCGACGGGTGGCAGTCTTGGACGTTTGACATCTGAGAAACTATCTCATGTGAGTGGTGGTGGTGAGGTTTTGTCAGGCCCCAAGCCATCCAAAGAGTTCATGTTCCATAAAGAGCTTTTTGATTGCCGCCCCGAAGCGGGTGCCATTGTACATCTGCATTCCACATATCTGACAGCCTTATCATGCCTTGAAGATCTGCCGCAGGAGAATGCTTTACGGGCATTCACACCATATTATGTCATGCGGGTGGGATATCTGCCGGTTATTCCTTATTATCGCCCGGGTTCTGCAGAAATTGGCCGTGATCTGGTTATTGCCGCCAATAAACATCCGGTCAATGCTTTTTTGCTGGCGTCTCACGGCGTTGTTGTCTTGGGTAAAGATATTGAAGATGCGGTGAATAATGCGGAAGAACTGGAAGAAACTGCTCGTCTGGCTTTCATTTTGCATGGACAAAAAATCCGTTACCTCAATGAGGCAGAGATTGCAGAATTGACACCTAAAAGCCGTAGCTAAAGCTTTCAATAATTATGCCGCGACGGTTGGTTTTTAATCAACTCTCGCGGCATTTTTTATCTGCAATTTGACGTGCGCGGGTTATCCGCGCCAGCTCAGAAAATGCTTTTCGATCTGGCTGATAATGAAATTCACGATCAGTCCCATCACCGACAAAATAGTGACGCCAGCAAAAAGTTTTTCAAGATCATAAAGCGAGCCGGCTTCCAGAATATACGAGCCAACGCCATATTGTGCGCCAAGCATTTCCGCGGCAACGAGCAGAATAATCGCTATAGAAATTGATACGCGTAGGCCGGAAAGAATGGCAGGAAATGCACCCGGCATCACGATTTTACGAACAATTGACCACCAGCTTAGGCCGAAACTTTGTCCCATCCGGATGAGCGAACGATCGACATTGTCGACCGCGCCATAGGTGGCAACGACGGTCGGGGTAAATGTACCAAAAGCAATGAGCGCATATTTCGACATTTCATCAATGCCGAACCAGATCACAAAAAGCGGCAAAAGTGCGATTTTCGGAATCGGAAACAAGGCGGCAATCAGTGGTACAAGACCGGCACGGACATAACTGAAAAGACCGATCAAAACGCCGAGAGATACACCAACAACAATGCCAAGCGAAGCACCGACGACAAGGCGCTGCAAGGAGGGCAGCAAGTGCTTCCAGAGCATGCCTGTTTGCCACAATTGCACAAATGTATCAAAAACCGCAGTGGGGCGCGGCAATGTGAGGCTGGATATAAAGCCTGTGCGTGTGCCGATCTCTGCAAGAATGATCAGCACGACAAAAACACTAATGCCGACACCTTTGACCGGAACCGGGGCAAACCCTCCGCCACGAAACAGAACGGGGCGTACCGGCGCAGTATTTTGGCTGAATTCTTTATCTTCTGACGTCGCTTGCGCCGTTTTCAAAGTTGTAACGTCAGACATTTACCAATTCCTTGTCTGCGGCGGCTGCTTCTTCGCGCATCAATTCCCACAATTGTTTTTGTTTTTGTTCCAAAACCGGGTCGCCCAAATGGCGTTCGCAGAGTGGTGTATCAATATCAACAATTTCACGAATCTGACCTGGACGGCGTGATAAAACCACCACTCGATGTCCTAATCTTACAGCCTCATTCAGATTGTGGGTCACATAAACAGACGTAAAAGGCTGGCGTGTCCAGAGTGAAATCAGATCATCCATCAAAAGTTCACGCGTCTGGCTGTCGAGCGCAGAAAGCGGCTCGTCCATCAGCATCACAGCCGGACGCACGGCTAAAGCACGGCTGATGGCCACGCGCTGGCGCATACCGCCCGATAATTGTTTGGGCAGCGCCTGCCTGAAATCAGAAAGGCGTGTGCGCTCGAGAACATCAGAGACAATGTCATCCATGTCACCTTTGCTTAAGCCATGATCCTCAAGCACCAGCTTGATATTGCCCTCGACAGTACGCCACGGCAGCAGAGCAAAATGCTGAAACACATAGGTGAGCGGATTGAGACAATCTTGCGGTGGATTGCCGATTTGCAAAACTTCACCCGATTGCGGTTTCTCAAGCCCTCCTAAAAAACGTAGTAATGTTGATTTTCCACAGCCCGAAGGTCCGATAAGACAGACGATCTGACCCTGAGGAATATCAAGCGAAATGTCTTTCAGTACCTCAACGGATCCATAAGAATGGCTGATATGTTTAAGTCTCAGATCCATGAGTTCTCCTTAGAGCGTGTCGCACTTAATCGTATCCACTGTGCTCGCTCTAGCGTTTTGTTTTTACGCATGTCTTTATCCCAAAACCGGTGCCCACTTTTGGGAGACATGCTCTAGCGGAGGCGTTGGCGCCCCCGCTGTATTCAGCAAAAGTCAAATTGTTTTGACGTAAGATGTGTCAAACAATTGTTCATTGGTGATGGCATCTTTAACCATGCCTTCCGCCTTGAACCATTCAAGTTGTTCAACGCAACTGCCCATTGAAATCGCCAGACCTTCATTGATCTTCATCGCGCCGTCAACCAGATTTTGTTTGGCTGTTTCAAACGGGCTGTCGCTCTCAACATATTTGTGAACAATCTTGGCCAGATCATCACGCTCCTGATCATCGGCCTTATTATCAATGAAAGCTGCGTTATAATCAGCAATGGCGCGTGAGTAAGCCTTGACGAAAGCTTCAGTCATTTCGCGCTCATCGGCGGCATTTTTGGTCGAAGTAAACGCAGTTGTGACCTGATAATCGGGTGCATAATCGGATACAAGACCGATTTGCTTGGCAGCTCCTTCACGGATCATCTTTTTTGCGACATTCGGCTGGATCGCCCAGGCATCAATCTGACCGGTTGTCAGGGCACCGACAATTGCACCGAGCTTTTGTAATGGGCGAAGCTGCATATCGGCAAGCTTGATATTGTTGGCTTGAGCAATTTTATGCGCCATGAAATGGAAAGACGAACCGGCAGTTGTAATACCGAAGCTTTTGCCGGCCAGTTTTGATGGATCGGTCAGACCTGCATCATAAGCTTTGTTGGAGGCAAGGATGATAGCGCCTGTCACGCCTTTTTCCTCTGTCAGTGCGCCGCCGATAACTTTGACTGCATCTTTTTGTGCCAGACTGATCAAGCCACCACTCATAGCGGTTACACCAAAGTCGGCATCACCGGAGGCAATGGCAACGGCCATAGGTTGTGCCGCTTCAAAAAATTTCAATTCGATATCAAGACCTGCATCTTTATAATAACCGCGCTCAAAAGCGATGAAGCTTGGCGCATGGCTGGCCAAGTGCAGTACGGCAAGGTTACGGGTTGCAGCACGTGCAGGCATGCCAAAAGCTGCGGCAGTTCCCAGAGCACCCATACCAATCAGAGTCTGACGGCGATTTAAAAGAAAACTCATTATTATTCCTCCCGAAGGTGACACGATATGCGCCATTTACTTTCATGACGTTGGCTGGCTTGGGAGACAATGAAGCAGGCTCATGTTCCCTTGAGTCTTGAGAACATATAGCGCCTGTTACAGATGAGGCAAGGCTAAGAGTTTCAGCAAAACGGGTAAGCACGCTTCTCTAACCGCGTTGCGGATATTTCACAACAATTTACTGCATAAAACTTTAATTTAAAGGTCACATATAGGGCATTTTTGCCAATGAAGATAGTTATGGAGCATGGGTTCGCTTCAGCAGTGATGTGAATGTGGAAAAAAAGCGACAAGGATACAACAGTTGGTTGTCGTATTAAATTATTTAATGTGCCGGCTTGAACATTCTGGATTATGCTGCTTCCAAGTGATTTATATGTGATTGCAAATATAAATCAGTTGATATTACAAATAATAAAACATGGGCTGATATTGGTGTATGGGGGAGCATATCATTGGGCAAATGGTAAATATGCTCTTTATTGCGAAGGTGGTATCGGTGCAAGTTTGAATAATTTTGCTGATAGCTACACTGCAAATATGAGTACCAATGGCGCATGACGCCACGCTCTACCGAAAACGCCACAAGATCGAGAATATATTTGGAAAGCTCAAAGACTGGTGACGGGTTCACACCCGCTACGATCGATGTGCCCATACATTCATGTCAGCAATTTGCATCGCGGCAATAATCATCTTTTGCATCAATCAATGAGTCCTGAGCGTAGCGATTTCCGCGCATCTAATGAAATAAAAAGGATAGGGCAATCTTGCCTAAAGTCGCACCCATGCAACTACGCCATGCAGCCATAATTACCCACTACTCAATATCAATACGTGCAGAAGACATACGTCTTCGTGTTACAGAATTTTGTGTTCTCTCCGGGCGAAAAAATATCATGTTCGCGGGTGATGTACCGGCTCTATCGCGACCTGACGATGCCTGCAGAAAACCAACCGTCACTCCATCTAATCTTGCCTGCATAAGATTAATAAGTGCCTCTATGTGCTGCTTGTCGATATCCCAAGCGTTAGCAACATTACTTCCAATTGTTAAATAACCAATAGAGGCCATTGTGTAGACGAAAATAATAATATAAATAATACCCGTTATTAACGAAGTATTTTTTGTGTCATTACCAGAAATCGTACTAACAGAGACAATAATAGTCGCAATTACCCCCAATAATATACAATACTAAAAAATATTAGCGCGCCACGTTGGCCAGCAGTAGCTCTGTAAAAATCAGTTGTGTATCTCTTATTGCGTAGGTTATATTTAATATAAGGATCTATGTGATTTTCTATATACTCATTTATTATCAAATTATAATCATGTGTTATGGATTTTATTGTTTCAAGTACAATTTCTTTATTAAAACTACAAGATAATATATTTTCAATATTAGCTCGTGGCAGAATATTAATTAATAAAATTGAACTTTTAATAAAATCTTTGTCAAAATGCGACATAACTAATAAATTTTTAGTTGTATAAAATATTCTTAATAATTTATTCATAATGAATGTTCCCTTAATGAATATGCAAAATTTTTGGGTAATTACCCACGCCAATTTTGACTTAAACGAGGGTATTGAGGATTGTTTGGCAGAAATTTTTGGCCTTTATGCTTTGCAGTATCGACCATTGTTCGTACGTCGACTTCGGCATTTGGTGTCCACTTGGCACGATAGCCATTAGTTACTTCGCGCTGGATCACACTTGGCTGCAGTTTTTGCTTCGAGCCATTGTTGGTGGCTTCGACCTCGCCGGGATAACGGCTTAAGACAAGAAGCTGCTCTTTCGCCCGGCCGATCTTGTTCTGTAGCTTACGAACACAATCGCAATTTGTTATCGTATCGAGAATGTTGTTGAGCTGTTTTTTAATTCTCGCTTTTTGACTGCCAGCTTCGACGCGGCGCAACTGCCGATATCACGTGCCAGAGCGAACACTTTGGTGAACCATTGTTTAAACGCAAAGGCTGTATCGCGCACCAGATGCGCCAGACAGGTTTGATGATTATCTGCGAGATTTTGCTGAGCTGAATACCGGTCAAATATCCGGACTTCCGGTACGTGGCCCTCCATCATTTCCTTTGTGAAACGGCTGGAACGTGAATAATCTGACTGATTAACAACGACATTCTTGCAGTGAAACACCCAATAATACGATTTAGCCCCCTTAATGCGAACACTGGCGTCAGCGCTAGCAACGACCTTGGCACACCGAAGGATTGCGCGAGTCTTATGCGCTTCCAATTCGAAGGTCGCATGGGAGCGCAGAAATATGTTCATTGATGCGCGTTCACTTATCGTGATGCCAAATATATCCAACGACAGGGCACGCAGGCGCTTGCAAGAAAACACCTGGAATTCTTTCAAATAGATGGCCAGAGCATGAATGCGCTTACCAAAAAGCGTACTTGCTGCAACAGCTGGAGCCGTCCTTTTAACAGGCGCACCACAATGCGTGCACGCACAGGCAAAACGGCAATGACGGATGACATAAGCCCTGATCGGAGGAAGATCGATCTCGTCGTATTCGCCAATCAATTCCATTGCTGTATTACAAACTTGTAGGTCGTCACAGCACTCAAAATGCTCTGGCAGGTGATTACGAAACTCAGGGTTTTTTGTGTAATGTTCAATTGCGGTGCGTGGCCCGGTTTTGCATTGCCTGGACGTGAACTTTCACGCCGCACTTTCTTGTCCGTGGATGGCCGCGTGGATGAATCGTTCGAGTTGTTCAAGGGGCGCTGCAAATTCAGAACCAGATCAATCAGTTCGTCCTTGCTCAAGCGCTGCAATTCAATATGTTCCATGCAAAGCATGGTTTCTAATTTTTAAACTCTTGACAATCCCAGAATTTAGGGGAGAATTTCGGCTCTGATGGGATTGATGCTCCCCGACAGCCTTAATGTGGCAGAATGGCGGTGTTGAACACCATCTAAAGGCGGCGTCCATGGGAGCGATTACCAAAAAATCGCAGATGCGCGGCACCGATATTTCCAATACGTCACGCTTTGCCACTTCCGTAGGCGATGTAAGCCTACAATTTTCAACAATGATGACAGTGTGCGTTTCAAAGTAAGCTATTTCGACAGCACGACTGATAATTATATCAACCGTACGTTGAAGGATGGTCGCAATATGCTCATCCGCAATATTGATCAGGTCAAAATGGCAGGTATTGATCTTTCTGCGCGTTATGAACAAGGGGGCTTTTCAGCAGAATTGGCGGGTTCTTATTACACCAATATTGAATATTGTATCACGCGTGACACTTGTGCGAATCCTTCGCTCGCCAGTGATTATGCGACCAATTATGTTCCACCGGAATATCAGGTGAGCCTGACTTTAAGCCAGACGTTGCTGGATGAGCGCCTTTCCTTAAGCGGTCGTATTTCACATATAGGACCACGCGCAGCCGATGCGCAGACACCTGATGCAGGTGGTGCCAGCATGATCACACAAATTCCGTGGGAACCGTACACGCTGATAGATTTATGGGCATCCATAAACTGTCGGAAGTTGCTAAATTAAGCTTTGCCGTCGAAAATCTGACGGATGTTTATTATGTCGAGCCATTAAGTCTTACCCGAATTCCGTCGCCGGGGCGTACATTGCGCGTTGGTTTTACCACTGATTTCTCGTCATCATCGCCCAAAGGCTGGGCTGATCTCGATAATGCAAATGCATATGACTGGAGCGGACTCTATGCTGGTTTGCATCTGGGTGGTGGTACGAGCAGCTATCAGATGGCTGATTTTACAACGAATGGTGAAAATGCACTGGTCTATAATTTTGGCAATGCGGACACGACGATTGCGGGTGTGCATTTAGGGTATGATTATCAGTTTGCCAATAATTTTGTGGTCAGTATTGGTGGTGAATATAGTTTTACCAATTTGCGAAAAGGTGGTTTTGAAACGCCTGAACTGAATGGCGCCACCTATAAATGGGACAGCAAGCCAAGAATTGACCAGATCAAACTCGGTATTAATTATCGGTTTTGATTGTTCGATCCGCACTTAAATAAAAACGGCTTCAGTTCTAGAACTGAAGCCGTTTCATATTTGAGCCTACAGAAGTGGGAAGAAATAAACTGCCACGCTAGAAATCGGTAAGGCTCTGGCTACATATTGGCATGATTAAAGAATAGCCTGATCGGCAAATCAGGCATGGTTCTTGCGAAATTAAATAATGAATAAAAAATCCGCTACTGGAAATAAATTCTAATGCCGGATATACAAGGTCGTTTACACGACAATTCGTTGCATTCAGCAATGTTCAGTTAAAGTATTCAGTTTATTTTTATACCTATCGTCTTGGAAAGCTATTCGGCTCGTTCCACGACATGCCTTAACTTGGGGGACAAGATGGCCTATTTTCCCACCTGGCGCCTGACAAATAACGCCACGGTCTTACCAGATGAACGATTACCGACTTCCGCTGCGATTCCCATGGGAATTCAGCACTTATTGGCAATGTCGGGTTCTACAATTGTTGCACCGCTCATTATGGGATTTGATCCCAATGTAGCGGTGTTTTTTTCGGGCATTGGTACGCTGCTGTTTTTCTTTATAACCGGCGGTCGCGTTCCAAGCTATCTCGGTTCATCTTTTGCATTTATCGCTGTGGTGATTGCTGCAACTGGTTATGCCGGTAGCGGGCCTAATGCTAATATTGGTGTTGCACTTGGCGGTATTATCGCTTGCGGTGCGATTTATGCACTGATCGGTCTCATCGTCATGGGCGTTGGTACCGGTTGGGTTGAAAAACTGATGCCACCAGCGGTTACAGGTGCGATTGGTGTCGCCATTGGCCTTAATCTGGCACCAGTTGCAGTCAATCAGCTCAAAGGTACAGGCGCGCATATCACTATTGCGCTTTTAACAGTGCTCTGTATGGCAATGATCTCGGCCTATGGCCCGCGCTCGACCCGCCGTATTGCTGTTCTGCTTGCGCTTGTTTTTGGCTATTTGCTGGTTCTGATACTCGGTAATGGCTTTGGTCTTATTAACGGTATCGATTTTGCTTCGGTACAAAATGCAGCATGGTTTGGTTTGCCGCATTTTGCCAAGCCTGAATTCAGCTGGCCTGCTATTGCTTTGATTGCACCGGTTGCAATCGTATTGGTGGCTGAAAATCTTGGTCACATCAAAGCGCTGGGTTCAATCACCGGCCAGAACATGGATCGTTATATCGGTCGCGGTTTCCTTGGTGATGGCCTTGCGACCATGATCTCCGGTTCCGGAGGTGGTACCGGTGTGACGACCTATGCAGAAAATATCGGTGTTATGGCGATGACCAAAGTCTATTCGACATTGGTTTTTGTCATTGCTGCGATTGTGGCTTTGGCATTGAGCATGTCGCCGAAATTTGGCGCTGTTCTGCAAACCATTCCGGCACCGGTACTAGCTGGTCTTGCGGTTTCTGTATTTGGTTTGATTGCCTCGGCAATGGCGCGTATCTGGGTTGTCAACAAGGTGGATTTCTCCGATCCGCGTAACCTTTTTACCGTCGCTGTCGCACTGATTTTTGGTGCAGGTGATTTCACGATTACTATTGGTAGCTTCTCGCTCGGTGGTATCGGCACATCTACATTCGCAGCTCTGATTATGTATCAGCTGTTAGGTATCGGACGCCGTTCCGAAGCCTGATTAATCAGTATAACATGACAAAAAATCGGCGGTGCTATTACCGCCGGTTTTTTTATTATCTATTTTTGGTCACGTTTACTTATACTGGCAGCAGATGCAAAGATGCACGTGAAGGGCTGAGGAATACGCGCTCACCAGTGGCAAATTGACCATGCTCGGCAGGACTTGCTACATCAACCAGCCAGTCGCCAAGCCCATCCACATCAATCAGATATTCCGCAACATTGCCGAGGAACATGGCGCGTTTGACTGTGCTGGCGAATTCGCCTTGTGTTGCATGGATTTTCACGGCTTCAGGGCGTACGATCAGTGTAACATTGTCACCTTCAGCAAAACCTGTCTCACGCCCTAATTCCAAAGTTACGCCTGCGAGCTCTACTTTGTCTTTTCCGGTTACTTTTGCAGTCGGGAAATTGCCCTTGCCGATGAAGTCTGCAACAAATTTTGTGGCTGGACGTGCATAAACCTCATAAGGCGTGCCGATCTGCTCGACATTACCCTTGTTCATCACTACGATCAGGTCGGAGATGCTCATCGCTTCTACCTGATCATGGGTAACATAGAGGCTGGTAATACCAAGGCGTTGCTGCAATTCACGAATTTCCACGCGCATTTGCTCGCGTAATTTGGCATCGAGATTGGACAGTGGTTCATCAAACAATAAGACGCTCGGTTCCATCACAATCGCGCGTGCAAGAGCGACGCGCTGCTGCTGTCCGCCCGATAGCTGGTTCGGTGAACGGGTTGCATAGCCTTGCAAGCCAGTCACTTCCATCACATGGTTCACCCGTTGATCAATTACAGAACGGCTAATTTTTTTGAGCCTTAAACCAAAGGCGATATTTTCAAACACATTAAGGTGCGGAAAAATCGCATAGGATTGAAACACCATCGCCGCATCACGCAAGTTCGGTGCCACATCATTCATACGTTTTTCACCGAACATGATATCGCCTGAAGTGGGTTCTTCAAAACCAGCAATCATACGCAGCAATGTGGTTTTACCGCACCCGGATGGCCCGAGCAGCGTTACCAACTGGCCTTTTTGAATTGCCAGATTGATATCACGCACCGCATGTACCGTTTGTGACGGGTTTTCCGGATTGGTGAATTGCTTGTGAAGCGCAATAATTTTTACGTCATCTGTCATATTAAAAACGAACCATATTTGTGTGACGTGTCATACGGGTTACGAAGGCATTGATCAGCATAACAGCGATCAGAACAATCAGAATAACCAGCACACTGAAGGCCGCAGCGACACCAAGCCGCCCTGAGCCGACCTGATTAAGAATTTGTACTGTCATCAGATTCCAATTGGCCGAAACAAGGAAGATTGCAGCACTGATAGCGGTCATTGAACGCACAAAGGCATAAACGAGACCGGAGAAAAATGCAGGTGCCACCAATGGCAGTGTTACTTTGCGGAAGGTTGTCAGTGTTGTGGCACCGAGATTTTGGGCAGCTTCCTCAATTGAAGGATCAATCTGACGCAAAACTGCAATGCCTGATTGGATACCAACCGGCACATAGCGCAGCACGAAACAAAGAACAAGAATGGCAAGTGTGCCCGTCAGAACGAATGGTGGTGCATTGAAGGCCAAAATATAGCCGATACCGACAACAGTTCCCGGAACTGCATAAGAGAGGATCGAGCCAAATTCCAGCAATTGCTTTCCCGGAAAGGCACGGCGAACCACGATGAACGCGATAATCATTCCGAGAAGGCCGCTGATCGGTGTTGAGATGATCGCGATAATCAGTGTATCGACAACGGATGAAAGGCCAACATCGAAGACATAATAGAAATGATTGAGCGTAAATGTGTAATTAAAGCCCCAAACCTGCGTAAATGCACCGAGAAGAATAACCAGATAAAATAGCACGACAATGATCGCAAATGTCAGCAGCAGGCTGTAAAGCAGCCATTTAATTGGAGTGCTGACGATTTTTGAAGTGCTGGCGGTTGGTTTTCCGGTAACTGTTACATATTGACGTTTGGCCAAATAATAACGTTGAATGGCAAATGCAGTGAGCGATGGTAGGATCAGAATAACTGCCAGAGTTGCTCCACGTGCCAGATTGAAAGAGCCGGTGATTTCCAGATAGGCTTGCGGGGCAAGCATCGGGAATGCAGCACCTGCAAGCACCAGCGGATTACCAAAATCAGCCATGGATTCGATGAACACAATCAAAAATGCGCTGGCAATGCCTGGTAGTGACAATGGAAAAGTAACTTTCCAGAAAGTCTGCCATCGTGTGGCACCAATATTGAGTGCGGCATCTTCCAATGTCGGGCTGATGGAAGCCAGTACGCCGCGCAAGGAAAGATAGGCAATCGGTGCAAAAGTGAAAACTTGCGAGAGTACAACACCATGCATGCCATAGATGCTGAAAGCATCCAGATGCAGGATCTGTTTGGTAATCAGGCCATTGAAGCCAAACAGAAACAGAATGGAAATAGCAGAGACAAAGGGTGGTGAAATAATCGGTAGAATTGTGAGGTAATGCAGCAGTTTCTTGCCTGGCACGTCGAGACGTGTGAGCACGAAAGCGGCAAGATAACCGATCATAACGCCGATAATACCGACAAGAGCGCCGACGCTCAGGCTGTTGATCAGCGCATTCTGATAGAGTTTGCGCTGAAACAGGATTGCGTAATTATCCAATGTCCAGTCTCCCCGCTGTTGCAGACTGGCTAAGAAGACTTTGACCAGCGGGAAGATTACGAAAACAGCGATCGACGCAAAAATAACGACGATCAGAGCGAGTAATACTGGATCACGCGCCAAAATACGGATTTGCGATCGGGCTGTTTTGAACATTGGTTATTGTCCGAGTACGTCTTCAACCCAACGGTCAACAAGGCGCTGACGATTGGCGGAAGCAAATGCCGGATCATAGGAAATCAGTTTGATATCCTTGAGTGCCGGCACACCTTCGCCCGCATTGACATCACCTCGGATCGGCATGAAGTAGGTTTTGTTTTTGGAAAGCTGCTCCTGACCTTTTGCCGAGGTCATCCAGTCTACCAGTTTCTTGGCTTCATCCTGATTGGCTGCATCTTTGAGGATCGACATGGCAGCGACTTCATAGCCTACGCCTTCAGCCGGGAATACAACTTTGACAGGGAAGCCTTCATCCACCAGCTTCAGAAAGCCTGGTGAAAATTGCAGTGCAATCGGGGTTTCCCCAACGCCAAGCGCGCCGCTTGGTGCTGTGCCACTCTGAGTATAGGTTTGGATATTCGGGTTGAGCTCTTTCATATATTCGAAAGTCGCATCTTCACCCCATAATTGGTTCAGAGTTAGGATAACCGCATAAGCCGTGCCGGAAGCTTGCGGGGACGGCATCTGGATCAGGCCGCGATAGGCTTCATTTTTCAAATCTTCCCATGATTTGGGTGCTGGCACATTGCGCCTTTCAAGAATGTCGGTGCGAATACCCAAAGCTAATGGATTTGTATAAATGGCGTGCCAATAGCCGTCTTTGTCTTTGAATTGCTCTGTTAAGTCTCCCGCATTGGCAGAAACATAAGGTTCTGTCAGGCCGCGTTCTTGGGCAAGAATGTGATTTTCGCTGGGTGCGCCAAACCAGACATCTGCTTGCGGACGATTGGATTCAGCTTCAATACGTGACAATGCAGGACCTGATGACAGAAATACCATCTGGACTTTAACGCCTGTATCCTCAGTAAATGCATCGAGGATTTTCTTGGCATTTTCTTCATCAACACTGGTATAAACCATCAGAGCCTGCGCTGTGGTAACAACCGAACCCATTGCGACAAAGGCCGCTGTTGCAATGGTAGCAAAGCGTAAACGGAATTTCATCGGATCGCTCCTCCCTTATGATCATATAAATATCATGAAAATGTCATAAATTCATTGGGAGTTAATATTGCCGAAATGGGTGGTGTCAACCTCTGGATGTAATCGCTGTCTTTAAATTGTGAAATAAGATCCACAAATATGAAATTCATGACATTTTGGATACGCATAATGGTGGCATTACACATATGTGATGGCAAAATATAATACGCTTAATCGTATAGATGGCGACCTACAATTGGCGGGAAGATCAATCAAACATAGATCTTTCAGTAAGCTAGCTAGTGTTTTAGCAAGTTAAAGTTGCGACGTTCCCAGCAAAATAGAAATGCGACAGGCGCTGACGACAGCCCCCATTCCGA
>NZ_JBJDRZ020000011.1:0-92788 GCF_044987585.2 Paenochrobactrum sp. BZR 201-1
ATGGATGACCGCTATCGTGGTGTTTATGGTGAGCGGCAGGTGGTGTTTGTCAATCCGGCTGATATGGCGGAAATGGGTGTTGAAGCCGGAGACAGAGCCGATATTATCGGCCAGTTTGATGATGGTATCAAGCGGGTTGCCGAGAATTTCCGCTTCGTGCCATATGATATTCCGCGCGGATGCGTGGCCGGTTATTATCCGGAAATGAATGTGCTGGTGCCATTGGTGAGTTTTGGCGATGAAAGTTATACCCCGACATCTAAATCGGTGATTGTTACTTTTCGAAAAACTGCAAAGCTTGCCGCATGAGCGAGCATGAGACGGCTTACAAAGAAATATCGGATACAATTCAACTGTCTGATTTAACAAAGCATTTTGTTACTTTGGTTGAGGCAATTGAAGCAAAGCAATTGCCGATAACCCGTTTGGGCGCTGGTATTATCGCGGCATTGCTGTTGGATGGGGCGCATGACAGCCGCTCGTTTTCAAGGCTGTTTGAAATTGAACACGCATTGGTGCTGCGTGCGCTTGCCTATCTGGCAGCGGAAGATGGTTTTTTGACAATTACCCGACGGGATGAGCGCACCCAGCGCAGTTTTTATAGTTTGAGCGAAAAAGGTGAGAAACTGAAAGCTCAATTGATCACCTGATCGGCTTAAAAGTTAAAACAGCTCTTGCTAAATGGTTCCATACAGGTTCTATTCATCTATCATGGAGCAAATCAGTTTAAAAGAAGCGATTGAACTTACAGGCTTGCGCGAGCAGGAACGCAGCGGGCCGCTTTATAAACATTTAGCCTCTGTTTTAAAAAAGCTGATCCAACAAGATGTCTTGCCTGCGGGCAGTGCCTTGCCGCCTGAACGTGAATTGGCGGATATGCTCAGTATCGGCCGTGTCACGGTGCGAAGCGCTTATCAGGTGCTAGCTGATCAGCAATTGATTGAAACGCGCCACGGCAGCGGCAGATTTATAGCGGAGCGTCCGGCGCGTATCAGCCAGCCTTTATGGAAACTGACATCGTTTTCGCAAGCCATTTTAGCACGCGGTAAACAGCCCGAAGCCAAAACGCTGGATATGAAGATTGCTTTTCCAAGCGCTGAAGAAGCCGAAATTTTGCAAATTGAACGTAATACGCAGATTGTGCGGTTGCATCGTTTGCGCCTCGTTGACCAGATGCCATTGGCGCTGGAATGGGCTGTGGTGCCGCGTCATTATTTAGGCGATGGGCTTGATAATATCCGCTCGCTTTATAAGGCTTTTATGGCGCAGGGTTATGAACCGGTACGCGCGCAGCAACGATTTCAGGCGGTAGCATTAGACAAGAAAAATGCACAATTGTTAAAAACCCCACCCAATGCACCCGCCTTGCTGATCGAGCGGATATCCTATCTGACAACGGGTGAAGTGGTTGAGCTGACACGCACCATGTATCGCGGTGATGCCTATGATTTTGTCGCCGAACTCAGCATCGACGAACATCCCGACCGATAATCCATCGATTTTCCAAGATTACTCTTGCGGGTGCAATGTGGGCAGTGCATTACAGCTGCCATGCAATTTTGGCGAACGCTCCGGGTGGAGGAGCATGGGGTTTTTTGAGGAAATAAAATGCATAATTATGTTTTGACGGTGAGCTGTCGTGCGTCCCGCGGTATTGTTGCCGCGATTTCGGGCTATCTGACGGCGAAGGGTTGCAACATCATTGACAGTGCGCAATTTGACGATCTCAAACATGGGCGTTTTTTCATGCGCATCAGCTTTATTTCCGAGGAAGGGGCGGGGCTGGAGGAGCTGCGCAGCGGTTTTGGCGAAGTCGGCGCGCCTTTTGAGATGCATTTTGAATTTCACGACACGAATGAGCGCATGAAAGTGCTGCTGATGGTATCGCGTTTTGGCCATTGCCTGAATGATCTGCTTTATCGCTGGAAAATCGGTGCGCTACCGATTGATATTGTCGGCGTTATTTCCAACCATTTTGATTATCAAAAAGTGGTGGTCAATCATGATATTCCGTTCCATCATATTGTGGTGACAAAAAACAACAAGGCGGAAGCCGAAGCCCGCATGATGGCGATTGTTGAAGAAACCGGCACCGAGCTGGTGGTTCTGGCGCGCTATATGCAGATTTTGTCGGATGATCTGTGCCAGAAAATGTCAGGCCGCATCATCAATATTCACCATTCATTCTTGCCGTCATTCAAAGGGGCAAACCCTTATAAACAAGCCTATGAACGCGGGGTAAAATTGATTGGTGCGACCGCGCATTATGTGACAGCCGATCTCGATGAAGGGCCGATTATCGAACAGGATGTGGCGCGTGTGACCCATGCCCAAAGTTCGGCTGATTATGTGTCGATCGGGCGTGACGTGGAAGCGCAGGTATTGGCACGTGCCGTTCATGCCCATATTCATCACCGCACATTTTTAAATGGTGATCGCACCGTTGTGTTTCCGGCAAGCCCGGATTCTTACGCTTCCGAGCGAATGGGATGAATACAAAAAAGCCCCGAAAATCGGGGCTTTTTCCATTATTCAATGTCGAATGATACACCTTGCGCCAGTGGCAAGGCTTTGGAATAATTAATCGTATTGGTGGCGCGGCGCATATAGGCTTTCCATGCGTCGGAACCCGATTCACGGCCACCGCCCGTTTCTTTTTCACCGCCGAACGCACCGCCGATTTCTGCGCCCGATGTGCCGATATTGACATTGGCAATGCCGCAATCAGAGCCTTCAGCCGAAAGAAAACGCTCCGCTTCCTGCAAATTCAGCGTGAAGATGGAAGAGGAAAGCCCAGCGCCAACCGCATTGTGCTTTTCCAGCACATCGTCAAAATCACTGTATTTCATCACATAAAGAATAGGGGCAAAGGTTTCTTCGGTGACGGGTGAGGTTTGGTTCGGCATTTCTACCAAAGCTGGCTTGGTGTAATAGGCATATTCAAATCCTAAATCGACGCGGGTTCCGCCGGTTATTTTGCCGCCATTGGCGGAAGCTTTTTGCAAACTTGCCTGCATCGCATCAAAAGCTTGTTTGTCGATTAAAGGGCCTACCAGTGCGGTGCTGGTGAGTGGGTTGCCGACGGACACTGACTGATAGGCTTTTTGCAGGCGCGGCACAAATTGATCATAGATGCTTTCATGCACAAACAAGCGGCGCATGGTGGTGCAACGCTGACCGGCTGTGCCCATCGCGCCAAAGGCAATAGCGCGCAAGGCCATATCCTGATCGGCTGACGGGCAGACAATACCGGCATTATTGCCGCCAAGCTCAAGAATGGAACGAGCAAAGCGTTTGGCCAGACGAGGGCCCACTTCGCGCCCCATACGGGTGGAACCGGTGGCGGAAACGAGCGCAACTTTTGCGTTGTCAACAAGCGCTTCGCCCATCGCTTTATCGCCAAGCAGCACAGAGGAAAGATTTTTCGGAGCATCACCGAAGCGCTTCAGAGCACGCGCCAGCAGAGCGTCACAGGCAAGTGCTGTGAGTAAGCTTTTTTCGGATGGTTTCCACACGACGCTATTGCCGCAGACAAGCGCCAAAGCGGTGTTCCATGCCCAAACCGCAACAGGGAAGTTGAATGCAGAAATTACACCGACAACGCCCAGCGGATGCCATGTTTCCATCATGCGGTGGCCTGCGCGTTCGGTTGCGATGGTGAGGCCATAAAGCTGACGGGAAAGACCGACGGCGAAATCGCAAATGTCGATCATTTCCTGCACTTCGCCCAAACCCTCGGAGGTGATTTTACCCGCTTCAATGGAAACGAGGCGCCCGAGATCGTCTTTGGCGGCACGCAGTTCCTCGCTGAACAAGCGGATCAATTCACCACGGCGCGGTGCAGGCACCATGCGCCATTCTTTAAAGGCGTCATGCGCGGCATCAATGATAAGTGCCGCATCTTCTGCATTATGCGCTGGGATGGTAGCGATTTTTTCGCCGGTGACAGGCGTATAAGCATCCAGATTGCCGCTGCTAAAAAGAGAGTTTTGCACACCAAGACGGGTCAGAAGCTCTGCGGTTTCTGTTTTCACATTGCTGTTTACGCTTGTCATTGGGTATTTTCCTTTATGCTCACGACACGTCTTCATGAATTTATAGTATTATATCAGCGATTTTTGGCCTAAGATTGCAATTAAAATAACTATGTTGATGCGAGATCGGAATGAAGCTTAATCGTCGGCTGATACCGGATATCGGTAATTTGCAAGCTTTTGAATGTGCAGCGCGTCACGGCAGTTTCACGCAAGCTGGCTTGGAACTTAACCTGACACAAAGTGCTGTGAGCCGCCAGATTAAAGAGCTGGAAAACCAGCTGGGTGTGTTGTTATTCGAGCGGGTACGCCAGCGGATTTTATTGTCTGATGCGGGCAAGAAATTTTTGCCGGAAGTGCGGCGGCTCCTGAGCCAGACAGAAGATACAATGTTGCGGGCGATGGCATCGGCGCAATCCACATCCGCTTTGAGTATTGCCACTTTGCCGACCTTTGGTAATCGCTGGTTGATGCCGCGTTTGCCGGATTTTACCAAAAACCATGCCGGTATCGCTCTGCATATTGCTTCGCGCTCGACGATTTTTGATTTTGACGAGCAGCCTTTTGATTTAGCCATTCATTATGGTAAACCGGTTTGGGCGCATGCCAGTTGCACCTATTTGTGCAGTGAAATGATTGTGCCGGTAGCATCACCGGCTTTGCTTGCAGGGCGGTCATTTAATGTGCCGGAAGATTTGCAGGCAGAGGCTTTGTTGCACTTGGAAACACGGCCGAAATTATGGGCGCAGTGGTTTGAAATGTGCGAATGCGAGATGCAATCTGCCTATCACGGTCATCGTTTTGATCAGTTTTCCATGGTGATTGGTGCGGCCATTGCTGGCATGGGCGTGGCACTTCTGCCGCTCTATCTGATTGAACAGGAGTTGCGATCAGGGCAATTGCAGGTGTTGTTTGAGCAGCCGTTGCAGACGGATAATGATTATTATCTGGTGGTGCCGGAGGGCAAACTTGATAATCCGCTGACGCAGATTTTCTGCCAATGGATTTTGGGGCAGGTGCAGAAGAAATAAAAAAACGGGCTTGTCATCAACTGACAAGCCCGTTTTGTTTTTTACTTTTTGCGCATCGCTTCCAGCAATGCCGCACCAAAAGTGCCTTGCGAGCTTTCGGTACTTTTTGCATTGTTTTGCGGCTTATTTTTAAACTGTGGTGCAGTCTTTTGGGCTGTGCGCGGTGCAGGGGCAGTTTCACCACCACCATCTTTGCGCATGGTCAGGCCGATGCGCTTGCGTGGCACATCGACTTCCGTCACGCGCACCTTTACCACATCACCGGCTTTCACCACTTCATGCGGATCTTTGACGAAACGGTCAGCCAGTTGTGAGACATGCACAAGGCCGTCTTGATGCACACCGATATCTACAAAAGCACCAAAGGCAGCCACATTGGTGACGGTGCCTTCCAGTTGCATACCGGGTTTGAGGTCTTTGATGTCATCAATGCCATCGGCAAAGGTCGCGGTTTTAAAGCCCGGACGCGGGTCGCGGCCTGGTTTTTCCAGTTCTGCGATAATGTCTTTAACCGTTGGCAGACCAAAGCGCTCATCGACAAAAAGTTTTGGATCGAGCGCCTTCAGCATCGAGCTGTCACCCATCAGAGCGCGTACATCGCGGCCACAGGCTGCAACGATTTTTTTGGCAACGCCATAGGCTTCAGGGTGTACTGAAGAGGCATCCAGCGGTTCTTTACCATCCGGAATGCGCAAGAATCCTGCTGCTTGCTCAAAGGTGCGGTTGCCGAGGCGAGGAACCTTCAAAAGCTCTTTACGGGTTTTGAAAGGGCCTGTTTCATTGCGGTGCGTAATGATCGCCTCAGCCAAGGATTGCCCAAGACCGGAAACGCGAGCCAGCAGCGAAGCGGAAGCGGTGTTGAGATCAACGCCAACCGCATTCACCGCATCTTCCACCACAGCATCCAATGAGCGGGCGAGACGTGATTGGTCAACATCGTGCTGATATTGGCCGACGCCAATGGATTTCGGCTCGATTTTCACAAGTTCCGCCAGCGGGTCTTGCAGACGGCGGGCAATGGAAACCGCACCACGGATGGAAACGTCCAGATCAGGAAACTCTGCCGCTGCCGTTTCGGATGCTGAATAGACCGATGCACCCGCTTCAGACACAATGACTTTCAGTGGTTTTGGAGCAGGCATGTCGTTTAACATATCCACCACCAGACGTTCGGTCTCGCGGCTGCCGGTACCATTACCAATGGCGATCAGTTCGATCTTATGTTTGCGGATGAGCGCTGCCAGTTCGGCTTGCGAGCCGCGCAGATCATTTTTCGGTGGAAACGGATAGACGGTCGAGTGGTCAAGCAGTTTGCCGGTGCCATCAACAACCGCGACTTTGACACCGGTGCGGATGCCCGGATCAAGTCCCATGGTAGCGCGCGATCCGGCAGGGGCGGCGAGCAGCAGGTCTTTCAAATTACGGGCAAAAACCTGAATGGCTTCTTCTTCTGCGCGCTCACGCAATTCACGCATTAAATCAAGTGACAGCGACAAAGAAAGCTTGACGCGCCATGTCCAGTTGACCACTTCCATCAGCCATTGATCGGCAGGCAATGTGTTGCCGATCTGGTAGCTGGCGGCAATCATACGGATGACAGGCTTGAGCGGTGAAGTGTCGTCTTCATCGACTTCAATGTCGAGGGAGAGAAAATCTTCATTGCGGCCACGCA
Organism: Paenochrobactrum sp. BZR 201-1; assembly: GCF_044987585.2. Lineage (NCBI taxonomy): Bacteria > Pseudomonadati > Pseudomonadota > Alphaproteobacteria > Hyphomicrobiales > Brucellaceae > Paenochrobactrum > Paenochrobactrum sp. BZR 201-1. The sequence goes on from NZ_JBJDRZ020000011.1 coordinate 6,738, forward strand.
ACATAGCAAGTGCGCGGTGTCCGGCAATATTGCTCCAGCGCTCTGAATGGTCGAAATAGTCGGAGAATTTAGCGCCCGCTTCTTGCTTGCCTTTCTCCACTTTGGAGCGCAAATGTGCATTAGAGCGCATGTGCTGACGCAAGCGCCCAAGCAGGTCGGCGTTTTCGGTAAAACCTTCAGCGATAATGTCGCGCGCACCTTCAAGGGCAGCTTTCACATCGGCGACATCACCTTGCACATAGGTCTCAGCCAATTTTGCAGGCACAACCGTGCGGTCAGCCATAATAGCTTCGGCCAGTGGTGCAAGGCCACGCTCGCGGGCAATTTCGGCGCGTGTACGGCGCTTAGGCTTATAGGGCAGATAAATATCTTCAAGCTCGGCTTTGGTGGCGACACCGGCAATTTTCAATTGCAGATCAGGTGTCAGCTTGCTTTGTGAATTGATCGATTCAAGAATGGTATTACGGCGTGCTTCCAGCTCGCGCAAATAGGTCAGGCGCTCGGAGAGAGTACGCAATTGCGTGTCGTCCAGCCCACCGGTGACTTCCTTACGGTAACGTGCCACAAAAGGAACAGTGGAACCCTCATCGAGCAACTGAATGGCTGCGGCGGCTTGTTCCGGCCGCGCATTGATTTCCGTTGCGATGAGGGGAGCGATACGCTTGATGTCGTCTGCCATATGTAATTCAACCTTGTTTATTCATTACAGAATGATAGTTGGCTGCGAGCCTTATGCAATCAAACTGCATCATCTATGTAGCACATCCACAGGAAATGAGCTTGCTTTAATGGCTTTATTTATAGACGGGCGCGGGTGCTGCGCGGAGTGGCCAGAAGCAAATTGGTTTCACTTGCGGTAATGCCCGGAAGCAAACGGATGCGGCGCAAAATAGCGTCGAAATCGGAGAGTGTTGCAGCGCCAAGTTCGACGATCAAATCCCAGCGGCCATTGGTGGTGTGGATGGCGGAAATTTCGGCAAAGCCGCCGAGCGAGCGCACAATACGGTCGGTCACATGGCCTTCAATTTCAATCATCATAATGCCGCGTACGGGTAGTTCGACGGCATCGGCGCGCAAAATCACCGTATAACCAAGAATGTCGCCTGATTTTTCCAGACGTTCTATGCGGGCACGCACAGTGGCGCGGGAAAGGTCGGTTTCGAGCGCCAAATCAGAGATGCTGCGCCGCCCGTTATGACGCAATAATGTGATGAGTTTTTCGTCAATCGAATCCATGATTTTCCAAAGTGATAAATTAATCTGCCATTATGATAAGTTAAAATAACATATTTGCCAATTCGACCTGTTCGTTTTGCCAGTGCCTTATGTTCAACTGAAAACTTAAAAAATGAGGATTTGCGGATGGATTGCAAAATTATCGGAGTGCCGGTGCAAGAAGGCACCGGACGTATGGGCTGCAATATGGGGCCAAATGGTTTTCGGGCGGCTGGACTTATTCAGGCGATCACAGAGCTTGGTCATAAAGTGGAAGATCTGGGTGATCTGGTGCCGGCAGAAAAAGGCAATCTCACCCATCCTAATTTGGTGATTAAAAATCTTAATGAGACGGTTGCATGGATTAAAGCCACCAGTGAAAAAGCCTATCAGCTTGCAGGTGAGGGTTTCCCGATCTTTTTAGGCGGAGATCATTTGGTGGCCGCTGGTTCTGTTGCCGGTATGCAGCGCTATGCGAGCGAGAAAGGCAAAAAGCTTTTTGTGCTCTGGCTGGATGCGCATACGGATTTTCATAATCTAAACACCACCGACAGCGGCAATCTGCATGGTACGCCTGTTGCTTATTATACCGGTCAGGCCGGGTTTGAAGGTTATTATCCGGACCTTGCTGCCCCTGTTGACCCGAACAATATTTGCATGATGGGCATTCGCAGTGTTGATCCGGCAGAGCGCCAGATGATCAGCAAAACCGGTGTTACCGTGCATGATATGCGCGTTATTGACGAGCACGGTGTGGGCGTGTTGTTGCGTGATTTTCTGGCTCGTGTGAAACGTGAAGACGGCATGTTGCACGTCAGCCTTGATGTCGATTTTCTTGATCCACAGATAGCGCCAGCCGTTGGCACCACTGTGCCGGGCGGCGCGACGTTCCGCGAAGCGCATCTGATTATGGAAATGCTGCATGATAGTGGCTTGGTCACGAGCCTCGATCTGGTGGAGCTTAATCCGTTTCTGGATGAGCGCGGACGTACCGCGCATGTGATGGTGGATTTAACCGCCAGTCTGTTTGGGCGTCGTGTGATGGATCGCCCGACGGTGAGTTATACGGGGGAGTGAGGTAGCATGTCCGTAAAATTGAATAATGTACCATTTGTCAGTGTCGATCACATGATGAAACTGGTGCTCAATATTGGTGTTGATGTTTTTTTGAAAGAACTGGCAGCCTATGTGGAAGAAGATTTCCGCCGCTGGGAGCTGTTTGATAAAACCCCACGTGTTGCGGCTCATTCCGATGAAGGCGTGATTGAGCTGATGCCGACCAGTGACGGCACGCTTTACGGTTTTAAATATGTCAATGGCCATCCCAAAAACACGCGCGAAGGTTTGCAGACGGTCACTGCCTTTGGTGTGCTTGCCGATGTTGCCACAGGCTATCCGATTTTGCTGACCGAAATGACCATGCTGACGGCGCTGCGCACAGCTGCAACCTCTGCGGTGGTCGCCAAATATCTGGCACCGGAAAATTCCCGCACCATGGCAATGATCGGCAATGGCGCGCAATGTGAATTCCAGGCTCTGGCTTTTAAAGCTTTGCTGGGTGTCGATTATTTGCGTCTTTACGATATTGATCGCACGGCCAGCGAAAAAGTTGCGGTCAATTTAAAAGATGCAGGTTTTGATATTCAAATTTGTTCTTCTGTTGAGGCCGCAGTTGAAGGGGCGCAGATCATCACGACTGTGACGGCTGACAAACAAAATGCCACGATCCTCACCGACAATATGGTGGGCGCTGGTGTGCATATTAATGGTGTCGGCGGCGACTGTCCGGGTAAGACCGAGCTTCATGCCGACATCTTACATCGCTCGGATATTTTTGTTGAATACACCCCTCAGACCCGCATTGAAGGTGAAATTCAGCAACTGCCGCAAGATCACCCGGTCACCGAAATGTGGGAAGTGATTACCGGCAAAAAAGCAGGGCGCACGACCAAGGAGCAAATCACATTGTTTGACTCGGTCGGGTTTGCGACGGAAGATTTTTCGGCATTGCGTTATGTGCGCGACAAATTGGAAGGCACGGATTATTTCGTGCAACTGGATATGCTGGCCGATCCGGATGAACCGCGCGATCTTTATGGCATGTTGATGCGCGCCAAACAGAACTAATTAGTTGATTCAGAAAATCCCTTTGCAACATTGATGGCAAAGGGATTTTTTATTTTGATGCTCTATTCAGGCCGATAATCTATACCCGACGGCTGTGGCGCGGGCTTTTATATTCACCGGCCTGTGTGGAAATTGCCATTTCAAAACTGTCGGCAATGCGCTTGGCACGGTAGATAAAAATATTGGCTGCTTCTTCGGGCCAGATTTCGAGGGCTGTTTTTTCAAACAAATGAAGCCAGCGGTCGAAGTGCTTTTCCTGTAAGCCAAGCCGCAGATGCGGCGGTAGTGGGCGCCCGTCATAGCGCCCAGTCTTCAAAATGATCGACGACCAGAAATCGGTAATGGTTTGAAGGTGATGCTCCCAGTCTTCTACATTGCTGTTGAAGATCTCACCGATCTGGTCATCTTGGCGTGCGCGGGTGTAAAATTCCCGTACCAAACGGGAAATACTAGCCTCATCAATAGCATGATGAACTTCGTTGATAAGTTGATTCATATCCGCGCAACCTTTGGCTTTAATATGATCTGTCGGCGCTCAAACGCGCCCGATCATGTGGGGTATTAAAATCAATTTCCGGCCCTAAAGGCACAACCCCGGTTGGGTTGATAGTTTTATGGCTGGTGTAATAGTGCCCCTTTATATGCTCCATATTCACCGTTTCGGCAATTGTCCCAAATTGATACAGTTCGCGGGTGTAATTTGAAAGAGCCGGATAATCTTCAATCCGGCGCAAATTACATTTGAAGTGCCCGACATAAACCGGATCAAAACGGATCAATGTAGTGAACAAACGCCAATCAGCTTCAGTTAACGCTGAACCTGTTAAATAACGGTTATTTTGCAAACGAATTTCTAACTGGTCAAGGGCTGCAAAAACATCCTTGTAAGCCTCTTCATAAGCTTCCTGAGAGGTTGCAAAACCGGCACGATAAACACCGTTATTGATGTTCGGATAGATGAAATCATTGAGCGCATTAATTTCGGTGCGTAAAGCTTCCGGATAAAAATCGACATCACTCTTGCCGAATTCATTAAAGGCCGTATTAAACATACGAATGATTTCTGCCGATTCATTGGAGACAATGGTTTGCAGTTTTTTGTCCCACAAAACTGGAACTGTAACACGGCCGGAATATTGCGGGTCGGCGCGGGTGTAGATCTGGTGCAGAAATTCTGAACCATAAAGCGTGTCGCCGGTGGCGCCATGTTCGCCTTTAAAAGTCCAGCCGTCTTTGCCCATATAATAATCAACGACAGATACCGAGATAATATCGCTCAAACCTTTGAGCGCACGGAAAATCAATGTGCGGTGTGCCCAGGGGCAAGCATAAGAAACATAGAGATGATAGCGTCCGGCTTCTGCTTTAAAGCCATCGCGTCCCGTGATACCAGCCGAGCCGTCTTTGGTCACCCAATTGCGGAATTGCGATTTGGAACGTTCAAAACGGCCTTGGGTTTTATCGGTATCATACCAGACATCATGCCATTTACCGTCTACCAGCAGTCCCATGGGATAATTTCCTTATATTGAAACATGACGCTTCCGCACCTGTTTTGACCCTGTCTTTTTATATAAATAGCGATCAAACTGTATATTTACAGCCATGATATGAGTGAACACAGTGTAACACCACTTTACGTGAAGATTTATTGGTGCTAGGTGGGAACTGTTCGCGGGCAATGAATGCCCCTTTGGAGACGTGTTTTGACAGGTATGCTTTTCATCCGACGATGAGACTGGTGAGCGCTTTTAAAGCGTTGAACTTGCATGCCTGAAGGCCAACGGCCATCCTTTACACTCTCAAGAATGCGAATATTGCCATGAAGCAAACAGAACTGACCTACGTGCAGGAAAATGCTGCGCATAACCAGCAGATCGAAGACATTAATGCTGAGGCTTTCGGGCCGGGTCGTTTTACCAGAGCTGCGCATTTTATCCGTGAGGGTGGCCCGCATGATGAGGGCTTGTCTTTTGTAGCTCTTGATGGCGACAGAGTGATTGCCTCGGTGCGCTTGACCCGCGTTACAATCGGCAGCACACCAGCTGTGATGCTTGGGCCTTTGGCGGTCAGACCAGAATTTAAAAACCGCGGTATTGGTCGCCATTTGATGCAAATGTCGATGGATGCATCAAAAGCTGTTGGCGACAAGCTGATCGTGTTGGTGGGGGATGAGCCATATTATGGCCCTTTCGGTTTTAAAATGATCAAACCAGGTTCGGTAACCATGCCGGCACCGGTTGATCCGCGTCGTTTGCTGGCTTGCGAATTGCAAGAGGGGGCGATGGAGGGTGTTTCCGGCATGATGCGTTATGCCGGTCAGGCTGCGCCAGCTCTCGTATTGAAAAAAGCGTCCTGAAATTCAAAACAGGTAATCAGGCATCGCATGTCATGTTGATGCCTGATTTTTCATCTTATCGCCCTTCGCGGTACCACAGGCCGGTGAAGATCAGCAGCAGTGCCGCCAGACTTAAAAAGCCGGAGAAAAGTGGTAGACGATTGACGTTTTTAAGCTGTGTATCGGCGGTTTCGCGCAAACCCATCCAGCCATCACCTGAGGCAGCTTTACCATCTTTTACGGCAACGATTTGCGGCAGTTTGACCGCGTCATTTTTTGCTTCATGCAAACGAATGACATTGCCACCGGTAAGCTTTGCCAGCGGGGTAAGCTTGTCAGGTGTTGAAATAATATCGGTAAATTCCGGAGCATCGACTGGCCCGACATGGGCAAGCGTTTCATAATCACCGTTTTTGATCTGATAAAGACCGACTTCTTTAGTCTCCAATACGGTTTCAAACAGGCCGGGTTGGGTTTCTTTTAACTCCAGCTCGATTTCTTTGCCCGAAGGCGTGGTGATAGTGGCTTTATCAGCCTTATCACTCATGGTTTGGCGGGTGATTTTTAATGAGCGCGCATCACCTTTGGCGGTGAGGGCTTCTTCGGCCAGATCCGGTTCCTGCATCAACCAATGGGCAATGCGGCGATAAAGCGGCGCATAGGGGCCGCCACCTTCAAAGCCACGCGCCCACAACCAGCCCTGATCGGAAAGCAACGTGCCCACACGGCCTTTACCCACACGGCTGAGCACCAAAAGCGGCTTGTTGTCCGGCCCGCTCATCACCACTTCGCCTTGCGGGGTATTAATATCAATACTTCGGAACCACCGGCTCCATTGTGGCGGCTCTTGATCACTGCCTTCAAGGCCGCGGGTGACGGGATGGCGTTTTCCGGCATCGGTCAGACGCGGGTAAAAGGCTTTTTCAGTCACTTCACCTGTCGGCAAGGCAGGCAGCACACTATAAAGCGGTGTGCGGGCAATGGATGAGTAGCCAGCATATTCAGGCCCTGCTGCTACCAGCAAAGCACCGCCATTTTCGACATATTGCGCGATGAAATCATAATAGAGCAGCGGCAGCACATCGAGATGCTGATAGCGATCAAAAATGATCAGATCAAAATCATTGACCTTATCGACAAACAGCTCACGCGTCGGGAAGACGATCAGCGATAATTCTTCAATCGGTGTGCCATCCTGTTTTTCCGGCGGACGCAAAATGGTAAAATGCACCAAATCGACAGCGGTGTCGGATTTCAACAGATTGCGCCATGTGCGCTCACCGCTATGAGGTTCACCCGATACCAGCAAAACACGCAGGTTTTCGCGGATTGCATCAACGACCGCAACCGCCTGATTGTTGATGCCGGTCACTTCACCGTCAAGCACATCGGTGCTGAGCTCAATGATGTTTGCACCCGCATGTGGTAGTTCGATGGTAAGCGAGGTTTCCTCACCAATACGGGCTTGTTGCTGGCTTACTTCTTTGCCATTGATGCGAATTTTGACATTGGTAATTGTGTCTTGTGCTGGTAATTTGCCTTGATCTGTTACGGTGAAAGACATTTGCAATGGTTTACCACTGATGCCAAAGCGCGGGGCTTTGTTAAATGCAATACGGCGGTCAAATTCATCCGGCTTACCGGTAATCAGACTATGTACTGGTGCATTAAAACCTAATGCTTGCGCATCTGCAGGAATGTCGTGCACCTGACCATCGGTGAGCATAATGGCACCACCAATGCGAGAGGGTGGCACATCGCGCAAAGCATTGCTCAAAGATGAGAATAACCGGGTTTCGTTGCCGTCATTATTATCATCAACAGCACCTGCTTCCACCACACGTACATCAAATTGCGGCAGTCCTGCCAGATACCCGGTGAGGGCTTTCAACGCTTCATCCGTATCTTGTTTGCGTTTGTCCAGTTCCTGACTTTGGCTGCGGTCAACCACCACGGCGATAGTGCTTTTCAGTGGTTCACGATTTTCATCAATGATAACCGGATTGGCCAATGCCAAACCCAAGGCAACAAGTGCCAGAAGGCGCAAAAAACAACCGCGTTTACGGACATAAAAACCGATCAGCACCATCAGTGTCAGCGGCGCCAATATGAGCAGCAGAGTAACGAGATCAAAAAGCGGTTCGAAATTTACATAAGTCATTTTTTCACCGCTTACTTGCCTAACCGCTCAAGGAGATCGGGAACATGCACCTGATCGGATTTGTAATTACCGGTCAGCATATACATTACGATATTGATGCCGCCACGAAGAGCATAAATGCGCTGCATCGGATCATTAGGAATGGTCGGATAAAGCGGTTCACCCTGTTCATTTACCGCCCATGCACCGGCAAAATCATTGGCCGTAATGAGAATGGAACTGACACCATCGCCGGCACTGACCGGGCGACTGGCATCATCATTGCTGCTTTTGGTGGCTTCAACCCATAAGGGACTGCCGGTAAAGCGCCCCGGAAATTCAGGCATGATGTAAAATGTTTTGCTGATGACGTGATTTTCAGGCACCGGTTCAAGGGCTGGCACATTCATTTGATTGAGAATGGCGCGCAACCGCTGATTGTTTGCCGAACCTGCATTGTTAAAAAGAGAACCGGCAGTCAGTTGATCGCGCGTATCGAATAAAACCGTGCCTCCTTGCTGCATATAGGCACTGATTTTGGCGATTTTTTCGTCGCTTGGCATCGGGGCATCGGCTTCAATCGGCCAATAGATCAACGGATAAAATGCCAAAACATCTTTTTCCGGATCAACACCCATTGCTTCTCCGGCTTCAATCGTTGTTCGGTCGGCAAGGGCAAAGGTCAGCCCGCGCAATCCGGCACGGCTTATATCGTCGGTTTCGGCTTTGCCGGTGATGACATAGGCAAGTCTGGTTTGTGAAAGCGAGTTGATGATCGCATCATCATCGGGCTTGCTGTCATCATGCAGCTGCGGCTCGGTCTGCTCTTGCGCGATGGCTTCCGGCGTTGGCGAGAGATGTTGCATACCGCCAAGTGCACAAAGAATGATCGCAGCTTTTAATAATTGTCGGCGGCGTTTATTGAAAACACCGCTCAAATAAAGCAGCACAGCACTGTCGAGCGCGAGCAATAAAGCGGATGTTGCCAAGAACAGCCCGCGCAATGCAAAGCTTGTTTTTTCAAGGTAGTTTTGGACGGTCACCGGCACGGTTAAAGCGGGGCGTTCTAACGGCTCCAGCTTGACATCTTTATCCAGCAGATTGAGCGCAAAGAGATTGTCTTGCGTGCCGTAAAAACCGGCAGGTGTTTGATAATCCGGCTTTGGAGCCTGATCTCTTTTGATTATTAGCGGTAAACTCTGTTTGGCAGGCGGTATTAAAGTGCCATCGGCAGCAAGGCTTAAAAATGGCGGCAGAGACATAGCTGATTCTGTTGCATTATCTGGCTGGCTGGATTGGCGTGAAAGCGCTAAGGTGCGGCGCAGCATTTCAACAAATGTGCCCGATAGCGACAGGTTCGACCAACTGTTATCCGGCGCGACATGGAACAAGATCAAATGGCCGTTGCCGCGCTGTTCGCCGGTTACAAGTGGGGTGCCGTCGGTGAGGCTTGCATAGGTCTTGTCGAAAAGATCAGGTGACGGCTCGGCAATTACCTGTCGTTTGACCGTGACATCACCAGCCGTTTTCAAACCGGCAAAAGGGCTGTTTTTAGGAAAATCTTGTAAATGCTGTGGCTCTGTCCATGATAAAGCGCCGCCGAGCGAGCGCTCGCCACGGCGCAGCATCACTGGCAGCAGCTTATCATCTGTTTCAGCATTGGCGAGTTTTGAACCTGCAAAACGCAATAAAGTGCCGCCGTTTTCAACCCATTCGACCAGCTGTTTTTCGGCGCTTTCAGGCAATTTACCAACATCGGCCATGATAATCACGGCCGGTTTTTGTGCGATCAATTCCGGCACTGCTTCCAAAAGATCAGCGGCAGCAGGGTTGATCAAATCGGCATATGGTTCAAGCGCTTTATTGATATAATAAAGCGGCGACAGCAACGGCTGTGACATATCGGTTGAGCCGCCCGACAATAGCCCCACACGGCGGCGCTGATTGGCAGCATCGAGCAGATAGGTAGCGCCCGCTTGAAAAGCTCCTTCAATATGCAACATGGTGACATCATTGCGCATTTCGACGGGTGCAAAGAAATCAGCCGTTGTGCTTACCTCATTGGCGAGAAATTGCACATCGGCACGGCCAAGCGAGCGGTTTTTCTGATCATAGGCAATGACAGAAAATTGCTGCGGCGCTTTATTGTCGGCAGCGCGGGTGGCGGTGATTTTCAAACTGTCGTTGGTGTTTTCGGCATTATTGAGAACAACAAGAGAAGCAATATCCGACGGGTACCAATCAACTGATCCGGCAACTTTATTGAGACGCCGGAAAGCCAGTTCATCGTCCGCGGTTTTCAAGCCATCGGAGAGATACGCAATATGCGGGCGTCCCGCTTTTTCAAGCGCTGTTTCTACCCGCTCAAAAGCAAAACCGCGTTGCAACGAAACTGCACGCGGTTTGATGAGATTAAGCGCTTTGCGCGCGCTTTCTCCATCAAACGGGCCGAAAGTCTGTTCAGAATTTTCAGCCGTTGCAAAAAGATAGATCGGTTGCTCAGCCTCTTCAGCTTGTTTGATCAGGCTTTCCGCCGTATCAAGCCGCAATTGCCATTCAAGCGCTGAAGCCCATCCATTATCAATGATGAGTGCGAGCGGTTTTTCAGCAATGCCTGAGCGGGCAGGTGGGTTCCAGACCGGATTTGCCAGAGCGATAATAACCAAAGCAGCAATCAAGAGACGCAATAATGTCAGCCACCACGGGCTTTTGCTCGGGGTGTTTTCATGGTGCAATAACCGCGCCAAAATGGCAAGCGGTGCAAAAACCTCACGTGTCGGACGTGGCGGTGTGATGCGCAACAGCCACCAGATCACGGGAAGTGCGAGTAGTCCTATGAGCAAATAAGGCGCAGTAAAACTTAACGGAAGGCCAGTCATTTAAAATGCCCCGCTTGATGATATGTTGGGTGCAAATGACAAGGCATTATGAATATGGCTCAGAGCTTGGCTCATGGGTTTGTCGGTCCGGCTGATCGTATAGCTCCAGCCTCGGCGCTTGCAAAAATCAATCAGTTCGGCACGGCGCGCCTGATAAAGACGCTGATAATCTTGCGTATAGGTTTCAGCGCGTCCCACCACCAGAACCTCACCGGTTTCCGGATCGGTAAATTCGGTGCGTCCGGAATAAGGAAACAATTCTTCTGCAGGATCGGCCACTTCAACCAGATGTGCGCGCACTCCCTGATTGGCAAGTGATTGTAAAAGGCTTTGCAATTCTTCAACGGGTTGCAAAAAATCACTGCAAAGAATGATTTCGTTAAAGCGTTTCAATGCACCAAATTGCGGCAGTGCCGGTAGGTCTGTTGCATTCATCAATGCCGCCCCAAGCTTTTCAGCACCGCGTCGGTTGCTGAAAGGATTGAGCAATTGCGGCCATGCAATACGCTCGCCGGAGCGCGATAAAATATCGGCCATAGCGAGTGTGAGAATGAGCGCGCGGCTTTCTTTTGACGATTGTGCCAGCTTGGAACGATAAAGCATGGAAGGCGAAACATCGCTCCACAGCCAGATAGTGTGTGCAGCTTCCCATTCTTTTTCGCGGATATAAGTATGGTCGTCACGGGCGGAACGGCGCCAGTCAATATGGCTGATCGTATCGCCTTGACTATAAGGCCGGAACTGCCAGAAATTTTCACCTGCACCGCGTTTGCGGCGGCCGTGCCAGCCATTCATCACCGTATGAGCAATTTGCTGTGCCTGCACGAGAAGTTCAGGAATTTGCGCGGCTAATCTATGCGCATTGGCGAGCGCCTGTCCGCGATCCTGAATTTCGGCTGATGTTCCGATTACTGCCATTAAACTGTGGCCTTCACCAAATCCGCAATCACATCGCGCACATGCAGACCATCGGCACGCGCGGCAAAATTCAACGCCATACGATGTTGCAGCACTGGCTCGGCCAAGGCTTTTACATCATCAATGGATGGTGCAAAACGGCCATGATAAAGCGCGCGCGCACGGGCACACAGCATCAGCGCCTGACTAGCGCGTGGGCCTGGCCCCCAGGCAATGTTTTTGCGGGTGTGATCATTATCAGCGTCAGGGCGGGCAGCGCGCACAAGCGCCAAAATGGCATCCACAACGCTGTCGGTGACCGGCATGCGGCGAATAAGCGCCTGCATTTCCTGCAAACGCTGTGCCGTGATGACTGCTTCTGCTTTGGCATTTTTCGTGCCGGTTGTTTCCAGCAAAATGCGACGCTCGGCATCAAGTTCCGGATAAAGAATGTCGATCTGCATCAAGAAACGGTCAAGCTGAGCTTCCGGCAGCGGATAAGTGCCTTCTTGTTCCAGCGGATTTTGGGTGGCCAGCACATGGAAGGGGGCTGGCAGATCATGGCGCTGACCAGCAACGGTGACGTGATATTCCTGCATCGCCTGCAAAAGGGCAGACTGGGTGCGCGGGGATGCTCGGTTGATTTCATCGGCCATCAGGAGCTGGGTAAAAACAGGGCCTTTGATATAGCGGAAGGAACGTTTGCCGTCGCCATCCTGATCCATCACTTCCGAGCCGGTAATATCGGACGGCATCAGATCGGGGGTAAACTGAATGCGCTGGCCATCAAGCCCTAAAACGGTGCCTAAAGTTTCAACCAGTTTGGTTTTGGCAAGTCCCGGTACACCGACAAGCAGAGCATGACCGCCAGCAAGAACTGCCAGCAAAGTACGCTCAATAACATCTTCCTGCCCGAAAATTGTGGTGGCAATCTGCTCACGGATTTGCGCAATATCGTGCAGCGCCTTTTCCGCCTCAGTGATCATGTTCTGTGGATCCTGCTTGAGAGTTGGGGCGGAAACATGCATGAATGACCTCTTTTGCGGTACTTTGCCAATGGTTTAAATAAATACACATAAACAGATAACTGAATAAGCGCACTGATCAGCGTGAGAATAAAAACTTATGCTATGCTGACGCGTTGTGAGCAAGCCGTGAAACGGTGACCATTTCATGACATGCCCGCAGATTAGAACAGGATTAGCCGAGTCGGATGGTAAAAAGCAGCCCCCCGCAGACAGTGTCCCCGAAAAGGCCGGATTTTAGCGGTAAAAATATCGCTGAAATGGCGGCAATCTTGCAAAATGCCGGCGCGCAGACAAAAAAAACAAAAGATTTGCCACCAGTGGAGCAATGGGCGCCCGATTTTTGCGGCGATATAGACATGGAGATTCGCGCCGATGGCAGTTGGATCCATGAGGGCTCGCCCATCACACGCAAAGAAATGGTGAAGCTTTTTGCCAGTATTTTGCGTAAAGATGCGGATGGTAAAACTTATCTGGTCACGCCGGTGGAAAAAGTTGGCATCAGGGTTGAGGATGCGCATTTTATCGCTGTTGAAATGAGCGTTTCGCCAGATCAGCTTTTGCGTTTTCGCACCCATTTGGATGATTATGTTGAGGCAGATGCACATCATCCGCTTCGTTTTGAAATTGATGCTGTAACCGGTGGTGTGAAACCCTATATTAATGTGCGCGGAAGGTTGGAAGCGCGCCTGACCCGTGCTTTGACCTATGATTTGTTGGCTTTGGGCGAAGAGTCGGATGTGGACGGCGAGGCAATGTTTGTCATCCGTTCCAAGGGGCAGGTTTTCGCCGTGATGGCGATGCGTGATCTTGAGCGATTGTCTGCAGAATTATAAACGGATTGAATGTTTGTGTATGAATGATTTGAGCGAAAAACAAGAATTTAAATTACCTGATTTTAGTGCAGCCGGATTTGCCGAGCGGGCGCGTGGATTTTTAGCGGAAAACGAAAGGCCGTCAGGTGATCACGTGCTCAACCCTGATATCGCGGCCACTATGACGGGGTTAAAATTGCGCGATGCGGCAGTGTTGGTTCCGGTGGTGGACAGAGGCGACCACACCAATGTCATTCTCACATTACGCAACGCAGCATTACGCAGTCATTCCGGCCAAATCGCCTTTCCGGGTGGCACGGTGGACAAGGAAGATCCGAGCATCATGGCTGCCGCCTTGCGTGAGGCGGATGAGGAAATCGGTTTAAAACCGCATTTTGCCGAAACACTGACCCAGATGCCGCGTTATTTATCCGGCAGCGGTTTTTCTATCACGCCGGTTTTGGCGATTATTGATCCCGATGCGCCTTTGCAGGCCAATCCTGATGAGGTGGCGGATATATTTGAAGTGCCGCTGGCTTTTTTAATGAATCCTGCCAACCATAACAAGGAAAGCCGGATGATGAACGGGCGTGAAAGATTTTATTATACAATGCCCTATCGGAAGAGATTTATATGGGGCATTACTGCCGGAATTATTCGCGGCATTTATGAAAGGCTTTACCGTTGAGCGAACCTACACCTATAGCCCAAACAAATTTAAACAGGGCTGAGTGGCTCGAAAACGCTGATCTACAAAGCCTGTTTGCATTGCTTAATCATGATGGTGAGGAAGCACGCGTGGTGGGTGGTGCGGTGCGCAATAGTCTGCTTGGAGTTTCGGTTGGTGATATTGATATTGCAACCAGCTGGAACCCGCAAGAGGTGACGAGCCAAGCAATCGCTGCCGGCTATAAAACGATCCCGACCGGTATTGAGCATGGCACTGTGACTGTGGTGATCAATGGCTCTGCTTTTGAGGTCACAAGCCTGCGTGCTGATATTGAAACCGATGGTCGTCATGCCACAGTGGTGTTTGGTAAGGATTGGAAAGTGGATGCGCTGCGCCGCGACTTTACCATCAATGCACTTTACGTGACCGCTGAAGGTGATGTGATTGATCATGTTGGCGGAATTGCCGATATTGAAAAACGGGTTCTGCGTTTTATCGGCGAGCCGCAAGAGCGTATCCGTGAAGACTATTTGCGTATTATGCGGTTTTTCCGCTTCTTTGCTTGGTATGGTGCAGGGCGCCCCGACACGGATGGTTTGAAGGCGGCAGCGCGTTTGAAAGACGGCATTCATCAATTGTCTGCTGAGCGCATTTGGGCAGAATTGAAAAAACTCCTATCGGCACAAAACCCGTCACGCGCTTTATTATGGATGCGACAGGCTGGTGTGTTGTCGCTGATTTTGCCGGAAAGTGAAAAATGGGGCATTGATGCCGTGCATGGTTTGGTGCAGGCAGAAAAAGACTTAGGTTGGCAGGTGGATGCCTTGCTGCGCTTGGAGAGTCTGGTGCCGCCCGATGCTGCGCGCATGAGTGAATTGGGGAGCCGCATGAAAATGTCCAACGCCGAGCGTGCGCGTTTGGAAGCATGGGCGCGGCTTGAGCCAATCAAACCGGAAATGACTGACATGCAATTGCGCAAATTACTTTATCATAGCAGCCGCCAAGCAGTGACTGATCATATTCATCTGGCTTATGCACGTGCGCGTTTTGAAGCGGTGAATAGTGACGAGGCGATGATTAAAGCCGGGAGTTATGCACGTTTGTTGGAAATCGCCCAGAATTTTGAACTGCCGGTCTTTCCGGTGACGGGTAGCGATTTGTTGGAACGTGGCTTTGAAAAAGGCCCGCAACTGGGGGCAGTTCTTAAAAGCTTGGAAAAGCTTTGGGTTGATTCCGGTTTTCAGGAAAGCCGTGAAAAGCTGCTGACCCATTTGTAAATATTAAAAAAAGCCGGATTGCATAGTGCAGTCCGGCTTTTTTGATATAACTGCTTACGGCCACTTCACCGCTGGTGGCATCGACGACAGGATTGAGTCGACATTGCCGCCGGTTTTTAAGCCGAATGTGGTGCCGCGATCATAAAGCAGGTTGAACTCAACATAGCGACCGCGGCGGATCAACTGTTCATCACGCTCTTCGACCGACCAGTCTTTGTTAAAATTCTGGCGTACAATATGCGGGTAGACAACCGAGAAACCACGTCCCACATCACGGGTGAAGTTGAAATCGGCCTGCCAGCCGCCCAACCCTTCCGGTGATTGCAGCTTGTCGTAGAAAATACCACCAATGCCGCGATGTTCATTGCGATGCGGAAGAAAGAAATAATCATCACACCATTGTTTATAATGGTCGTAATCCACCGTCGCACTGTGCTTGTCGCAGATGAACTTGAACGCTTTATGGAAAGCTTGCGTGTCAGGATCTTCCTGTGTGCGGCGATTATTCAGCATTGGCGTCAAGTCAGCACCACCGCCAAACCATGTCTTGGTGGTGACGATCATGCGGGTGTTCATGTGTACGGTTGGCACATGCGGGTTTTGCGGATGCGCTATCAGCGAAATTCCGCTTGCCCAATAACGCGGGTCTTCTTCAGCGCCGGGAATTTGTGCGCGAAATTCCGGTGAAAACTCGCCGTAAACTTCCGACACATGCACGCCCACTTTTTCAAAAACACGACCATGCATAATCGACATGATGCCGCCACCGCCGCGACCTTCATCTTTTTGCCAAGGGGTGCGCACAAAACGCCCCGGCTCACGGTCGGATAGCGGGCCTGTCAGCTCATCTTCAAGCTGTTCATAGCTTGCACAAATCCGGTCACGCAGTTCACTGAACCATTCATGTGCCAGACGCTTTTTTTCTTCGAGATCCAAGGGAAGGTTTGCAGGATCATGGGAGCTTTGCATGTATTTTCCTTCAAGGAACGCGTGATATTGAAAAATAATTCAATTTAATCTTTAGAGCGGTTCCGGTTAAAACGAAATCACAGAACCACTCTTGTCTTTTGTTATTACGCATTATCCAACGCAAACCGGTATCCACTTCTGCTGGAAATGCTTTATCTTCATCAATTTCTTAGCAAATTATGGTTCTATGGCCAATGAAATCGTTAAAGTTAAGGACCGGCTGACCCATGCTCCCCAAGAAAAGACTCGTTATTTTTCACGAGCCGCCTTATTCTACCTGAAATTGCTACCCAAATTTGGGGGGAGGTGCGTATATGAAAAATATTCCAGCCCGTCCGCCACTTCATGGTTTAAGGCGGCAATTGCGCGAGAATCGCGGTCAGCCCAAGCGGATGCCGAAAGACGGTTTTGTGCGCCAGACCTTCGCTTTGCCCCGTGCGGAGGCGCGTGAAAAAGCACAGGAATGGTTCAAAGCTTTTCCAAAATCCGCTTATTGGACGGAAATTGAAAGTTGGTGCGAGATGCCGGATGATGTCATCCAGTTTACCATCCGCCGTTTACCAACTGCGGATTGATATCTGATAGATCAGTTTTAAAAAAAATGCCGGTGCAAATTTTACACCGGCATTTTCTATTGGGAAGCGATTACTCAGCCGCTTTAACCTGCGGAGCTTCTGCCCACTTGTCCCAATCCTTCATGATGGATGAGGCATAGGTCTTGCCAACGCGGTAAGCATTGGTGGTGGCAAGCGCAAAACCGCCGGAATTGTCTTTAAGTGATTCAAGCGGGGTTTGGTCTTGTCCCTGACGGTCAAAGTTTGAAGCGGTGCGCAGCAAAGCAATGCGGTCGAAATCGAGACGTTTGGCATCAGCGCCGCGCTTCAGTGCGGTCAGGGTAGCGTTATCTTCCATCTGCGAGGTGCAGTAATTGGCTTTGCCATCGGTGAAGAGGCTGACCCATTTCGCCATAGCTTCAGCAAGCTTGGTACCATGCCAGTAGGTGTCGCTGGAAAGCGTGTCGCACTGGCCGACATGCGGTGTGCCAAGCGCTGCTTGCTGGGTGTAATGTTTGCGATATTCTTTTGCACCGTCACCGTCGGCCAACTCGACATTTTTGGTGGTTTCAAAGGCATAATCGGCTAAAGCAGGGTTGAGTGCATAGACTTCAGAACCAGCCGACCATTTGGCTTTTTCTTCCGGTGAATTGGAGCCAAGCGGGAAGCTGTCGGTTGACCAGCCTTCAGGCGCTTCACGCAGATCAATACGGTGATTGAGGCCGGAATTGACCGAATATTTTGCCCATAGTGCCGAACCAAGTGTGCCTTGTTCCGGATCAACGCCAGCAATACCCGCGATCAGGAAGTAGGTTTTGGTCAGGTCAAATTTGTCGCTCAATGTGACAGCGGAAATGGTGCTGGCAGCATTGGCCAGACCCATCGATGTGGTGACGTGGCACAGGCCTTCGTCGGTGCAATCCACATTCGGATATTCCGCGCTCAAGCCCGGCAGGGCGATATGCTTGGTGAATTTTTCACCATCGAGCCAAGGCTTGGCTTCCTGACCGAACATGGTGATGATCATCACTTTCGGTTCAATCTTTTCTTCTGATTGAGCAAAGCTTGCGCCCGCCAGCAAAGCACCAAGTGCGATGGAGGTTTTGAGGGTGGTTTTCATGTTTTTCTCATTCTTTGGGAGGGGAGGGTTGAAACTATAATTTCAATTGTCGCATGGCTTCACCAGTGGTCATAGCGACGGACAAAGCTAAATTCAATGAACGTGCGTCGCCATACATCGGGATGGTCAGCTGCGCATCAGCACTTTCATGCACATCGTCCGGTACGCCGGAGGATTCACGACCGAAAAGCAGAATGTCATTGTCCTGAAATTGAAAATCCGTATAGGCGGTGGCAGCTTTGGTCGAGAGCAGGATGGTGCGCTTGTTTTCAGCTTTACGCCAGTCTTCAAAATGCGCCCAGTCGAGATGACGCTTCAATGTCACTTTGGCCAGATAATCCATACCGGAGCGCTTCAGCGAGCGGTCAGAGAGGTCGAAACCAGCAGGCTCAATCACATCGACGACAAGGCCAAAGCATGCGGCCATCCGCAGTATGGTGCCTGTATTGCCCGGGATATCTGGCTGGTAAAGTGCAATACGTAAATTCATGTCACGCGGGTATCGCAAATTTGAAGATGAGGCAATTCACATTCTGATATTGTCCGCCGTTTAATGCAAGCATGCAGTAAATATTCGTGCTTTGTTCTTTATTTTACTTGGAATAAATTTCTATTTATTGTAGGAAACACCATGTTTAAATGGTTCGAAAATAGACTCAATCCTTATCCCGATACGTTCGACGGCTTGGCGTTGCAACCGCCGCGCGGTCTGATCGCATTTTGTCTCTTTTATTCAAGAGGCGCATGGCCGTGGCTGTTACTGATGGCCTTTTTCACTGCATTGCTGGCGATCATCGAAGTGTCGCTTTTTGCGTTTCTCGGTCATATAGTCGACTGGCTCTCCGAGCAGTCACGTGAGACCTTTTTAAGCAATGAGGGCTGGCGTTTAGGCCTGATTGCCGGTGTTGTCATGGTGGCCTTGCCGGCTGTCGTGCTGGTGCATTCGCTATTGTTCCATCAGGCGTTGATCGGTAATTTCCCGATGCGTATCCGCTGGATGATGCATCGTTATCTGATCCGCCAATCGATGACATTCTTTCAGGATGAATTTGCCGGACGTATCTCTACCAAGCTGATGCAAACAGCTTTGGCGGTGCGTGAATCGGTGATGAAATTGCTGGATGTGCTCAATTATGTCATCATCTACTTCACCGGCACACTGATTATTGCAGCTTCTGCAGATTGGCGCATGATGATGCCGTTTGCCGTCTGGCTCGGCGTTTATATTCTGCTGCTTTATTATTTCATTCCGCGTTTACGGGCGATTTCGCAAAGTCAGGCAGATGCGCGCTCATTGATGACCGGTCGGATTGTTGACAGTTACACCAATATTGCAACCGTTAAACTTTTTTCGCATTCCAGCCGCGAAGAAAGTTATGTGCTTGAAAGCCTTGATGCATTTCAGGTGACCGTCAACAAACAGATGCGCCTGATCACCGTGTTACAGTTCCTGCTTTATTTGAGCAATTGTCTGCTACTGCTGGCTGTCGGTGCTATCGGTATTTGGTTGTGGCTTGGCGCTTTGGTCAGTGTTGGAGCTGTCGCTGTTGGTATTGGTCTGGTGCTGCGCCTCAATGGTATGGCGCAATGGATCATGTGGGAAATGACCGCATTATTTGAAAATATCGGTACGGTTCAGGATGGTATTTCAACTCTTGCCCTTCCGCATGATGTGGTGGATGTACCCAATGCGCCGCAAATCGTTGTCAAATCCGGTGCGCTGGAATTTGATAAAATCGGCTTCCATTACGGCAAAGGCTCTGGTATTATTCAAGATCTGTCGCTTAAAATCCGTGCCGGTGAAAAGGTCGGCTTGGTTGGACGTTCAGGTGCCGGTAAGTCGACTCTGGTCAATTTGTTATTGCGCTTTTATGATCTGGAAAGCGGACGCATTCTGATCGATGGTCAAGATATTGCACTGGTCAATCAGGATAGTTTGCGTGGCAATATTGGTATGGTGACGCAGGACACATCACTTTTACATCGCTCGGTACGCGACAATATTCTTTACGGTCGTCCTGATGCGGGTGAGCAAGCTTTGCGTGACGTTTTGATTAAGGCACAGGCCGATCAGTTCATTCCGAATTTAAGTGATGCGGAAGGCCGCAGAGGACTGGATGCGCATGTGGGTGAACGCGGCGTAAAGCTTTCCGGTGGTCAACGTCAGCGTATCGCCATTGCCCGTGTGATGTTGAAAGATGCACCGATTCTGATTTTGGACGAAGCAACATCGGCACTTGATTCCGAGGTGGAGGCTGCCATCCAGGATAGTCTTTACACACTGATGGAAGGCAAAACCGTGATTGCCATTGCACACCGTTTGTCAACGATTGCCGAGCTTGATCGTTTGATCGTAATGGATCAGGGGCGCATTGTTGAAGATGGTACCCATGAAGAACTGATTGCCAAAGGCGGTATTTATGCCAGTCTTTGGGCGCGACAATCGGGCGGCTTCTTAGGATTCGACGCATAAAAGAAAAAGGCATTTGAGAGGAAATCTTAAGTGCCTTTTTCTTTGAAAACAGTGATTTTAAAAGAAATGGTTTTACTTATAATTTCACTATGCTTGGATGTGAGCCATAAAAAGAACGAGGGAACAGATATTTGATGAATGCAGTGTATCGTTGGTTTGAGCGTTGGGTGGACCCGTTCCGCGAGCCGGATCAGTTGCGCCCGCCATCCACAACACTTGCATTTTTATGGCATTATGCGGTGCAGGCCAAAGGACCGCTTCTTGTTTCATTAGTTTTTGGCGGGCTTTTACCGCTTGTGGAAGCGGGGCTTTTCTATTTTACCGGACGTCTGGTTGATATTCTCGACCAAGCCGGACAAGCGGGCGGCGAGCGCAGCTGGACAGCACTTTGGCACATGGCCGGTACTGAAATTTTATTCATGCTTGTCACTGTGGTGTTGATTCGGTTGCTGGTGACAGCGATCAATACAATGCTGGAAGGACAGACCATGTCTCCCGGCTTTTATAATATGATCCGCTGGCAGGCGAATTCTTATGTGCTGCGTCAGTCTTATGCGTTTTTCCAAAATGATTTCGCTGGACGCATTGCCACCAAGGTTTGGCAAGCGGGGCAGGCAGCAGGCGATCTGATTGAAAGTTTCATTCAGGTGGTCTGGTTTATGGCGATTTATAGCGCTACCACCCTGTTTCTGGTCGGACGGCTGGATTGGCGTTTGGCCGCAGCCGTTATCATCTGGATTGTGGCTTTTGGTATTATCGCCCGCACCTATCTGCCGCGGGTGCGCAAATATGCGGAAGCCTCGGCTGAGGCCGGTTCAATGATCAATGGTCGCATTGTTGATAGTTATTCCAACATTCAAACCATCAAGCTCAATACGATTGATGATGACGAACGTTATTTAAAAAATGGCTTTGAGCGGTATCTTGGATCGATCTGGCCGTTTATGCGTGCGCTTTCCAGTGTGCGTATTCTGCTTACTGCTCTGTCGGGGCTGATGATTGTGACTGTTGCGGCTATTGCCGTCGATTTATGGACGAAAAATCTCATCAGCGTCGGTGAAGTGGCTTTTACCCTTGGCCTTGTTTTGCGTCTTAATATGCTGCTCGGGCGTTTGATGATGCAGCTTAATGGTATGTTGCGCCAGCTTGGGCTGATTGAAAATTCAATGCGTCTGGTGTCCGAGCCGCTCGGGCTTCAAGATCGCAGCAATGCCAAACCATTAGAGATTACCAAAGCCAAAATTGAAATCCGCGATGTCACGTTTCATTATGGCAAAGATGCCGGCGTGCTTGACCGGATCAATTTGACGATTGAAGGTGGTGAGCGTGTCGGATTGGTCGGCCATTCGGGCGCAGGCAAAACCACGCTGATCAATTTGCTGTTGCGCCTTTATGATGTCGAAAAAGGTGCGATTCTGGTTGATGGGCAGAATGTACGGGATGTGACGCAAAGCTCGTTGCGCCAGGCCTTTGCGGTTGTGAGCCAGGAAACAGCACTGCTTCATCGATCACTGCGTGATAATATCATGCTGGCACGCAATGATGCCTCGGAAGCGGATTTGCTGAAGGCGACACGTCAGGCTGAAGCCGACCGCTTTATTGAAGCGCTGGAAGATTTTCAGGGGCGTAGAGCCTTTGATGCCTTTGTGGGCGAGCGCGGTGTTAAACTTTCGGGCGGTCAGCGCCAGCGCATTGCAATTGCGCGTGCAATTTTAAAACAAGCGCCGATCCTGATTTTGGATGAGGCAACATCAGCACTGGATTCGGAAGTGGAGGCTTCCATTCAGGAGAATCTGATGCAGCTGATGCAAGGCAAAACTGTTATTGCTATCGCGCATCGCTTGTCGACCATTGCACAGCTGGACAGACTGGTGGTGATGGATAAAGGGCGGATTGTGGAAGAGGGAACACATCAGCAATTATTGGCACTGGGCGGCATCTATGCGGGCCTTTGGGCGCGTCAGTCCGGTGGTTTTTTAGGTGGCATTCAGCCTGAGCAGTAAAGTGGCTTCGGCATATAGAACGGATAAAACAACCCATGGTTTTACCTGCGACATCGTGCCGTCATGATTGCATACTGACTGGACAAGCTTTTACTCTGCACCTAAACCAAAATAGAAATGTAAATTTCGCGGCCGTTTTATAAGCAATAATGAGATTCTCATTTGATTTTGCTTAATCAAAAAAATGGGCAAGGGGAGAGGATTAATTTGAATATGCAGGTTGGAAAGGAATTGGCACGTGAGCGCACACGACACGGCTGAGCCGACACGGCGTGATTTTCTGTACATAGCGACAGGGATGGTCGGTGTAGTTGGCGCCGGCGGACTGGCTTGGCCATTTATTGATCAGATGCGTCCCGACGCATCGACATTGGCCGCCGCTTCTATTGAGGTGGATGTTTCTTCCGTTCAGGAAGGTGCATCGCTGACAGTGAAGTGGCGCGGTAAGCCGGTCTTTATCCGCAACCGCACCGCTAAAGAAATTGAAGAAGCCAAGTCGACCAGTATGGCCGACCTGAAAGATCCGTTAGCACGCAATGCCAATCTGGCAGCCGACACACCGGCAACCGACATCGCCCGCTCTGCTGGTGAGGGTAAGGAAAACTGGATGGTCATGATCGGTGTCTGTACGCACCTTGGCTGTGTGCCGCTTGGTGAAGCCGGTATCTTTGGCGGCTGGTTCTGTCCGTGCCACGGTTCTCATTATGATACTGCTGGTCGTATTCGCAGCGGCCCTGCACCTGAAAACATGGCTGTGCCACAGTTTTCGTTTGTATCCGATACTGTCGTCAAAATCGGCTAGTGGTTCAGGGGAGAGAAGACATGAGTGGCGGACACTCCACATATACGCCGAGTACCGGCATTGAAAAATGGTTCGATGACAGACTGCCATTACCGCGTCTGGTTTATGATTCATTTGTTTCTTATCCAACACCGCGCAATCTGAACTATATGTACACTTTCGGTGGCATTTTGTCGTTCATGCTGATTGCGCAGTTGCTGACAGGTATTGTTCTGGCCATGCACTATGCTGCATCGACCGGTATTGCCTTCCAATCCGTTGAAAAAATCATGCGCGACGTCAATTTCGGTTGGTTGTTGCGTTATATGCACGCGAATGGTGCATCCTTCTTTTTTGTTGCTGTTTATCTGCATATTGCACGCGGTCTTTATTATGGTTCCTATAAGGCACCACGCGAGCTGTTGTGGATTCTCGGCGTGATCATTTTCCTGCTGATGATGGCGACAGCTTTCATGGGTTATGTCTTGCCTTGGGGACAGATGTCTTTCTGGGGTGCAACAGTGATCACCGGCTTCTTCACCGCGTTCCCGATTATCGGTGAACCGATCCAGCAATTGTTGCTGGGTGGTTTTGCGGTTGATAACCCGACGCTGAACCGCTTCTTCTCACTGCATTATCTCCTGCCGTTCATGATTGTCGGTGTGGTGATCCTGCACGTTTGGGCCCTGCATGTGACCGGTCAGACCAATCCGACAGGTATCGAAGTGAAGTCGAAAACGGATACGCTGCCGTTTACGCCTTATGCAACCATCAAAGATGCATTTGGTGCGTTGGTCTTCTTCTTGTTCTTCGCATATTTCGTTTTCTATATGCCGAACTTCCTTGGCCATCCGGATAACTATATTCCAGCGGATTCATTGAAAACGCCTGCGCATATCGTGCCTGAATGGTACTTCCTTCCGTTCTATGCAATCCTGCGTGCAATTACGTTCAATATCGGCCCGATCGATTCTAAGCTTGGTGGCGTATTGGCGATGTTCGGCTCCATTGCAGTGCTGTTCGTATTGCCTTGGCTGGATACTTCGAAAGTGCGTTCAGCGGTTTACCGTCCTTGGTTCAAGATGTTCTTCTGGCTCTTCGTGTTCAACGCCGTCTTCCTTGGCTGGCTGGGTTCACGTCCTGCAGAAGGTATCTACACAGCCTTGGCACAGATCGGTACCCTCTATTATTTCGCTTTCTTCCTTGTGATCATGCCAGTGCTTGGTCTCATCGAAAAGCCGAAGCGTTTGCCGAATTCGATTACCGAAGCAGTGTTGGAAAAGAAACAAGGCAAGCCTGCGCATCTGACGCCAGAAAAAATCCCTGGTTGAGTGTAGCGAAAGTTAATGAAGGACTAGAAATATGAAAAAGTTCCTCACCGGTTTCGCTGCCCTCGGAATTGCTCCAATGGTTGCGCTCGGTCTGACAATGGGCGGTACTTTTGCTCAAGAAGAGTTCGTTAGCGAACCGGCAGAACCGGATCATTATCCGATTCTAAAGCCACATCAAGAAAGCTGGAGTTTCTCGGGGCCGTTTGGAACCTATGATAAAGGTCAATTGCAGCGTGGTTTAAAAGTGTACAAAGAAGTTTGTGCAGCTTGTCACTCGCTGGAATATGTTCCGTTCCGAAATCTGTCAGATTTGGGTTATTCAGAAGATCAAGTGAAAGCATTTGCTGCTGAATATGAAGTGGAAGATGGTCCAAATGCGGAAGGTGATATGTTTGAACGTAAAGCCGTTCCAACAGATTATTTCCCGTCCCCCTTCCCGAATGTGCAGGCAGCGGCTGCAGCCAATAATGGTGCAGCCCCGCCCGATCTGTCTTTGATTGCCAAAGCACGTGCAGCCGAGCGTGGTTTCCCGACATTTATCTTCGACATTTTCACACAATATGCTGAAGCTGGTCCGGACTACATCTACTCACTGTTGACAGGTTATAGTGCAAAGCCACCTGCAGGGATGGAAATTCCTGAAGGTACGTATTACAATCCGTATTTCTTGTCGGCAAAATCATTGGCTATGGCCAGTCCTTTGAGTGACGATGTTGTCACTTATGATGACGGTAGCCCGCAGACTGTGCAGCAATATGCACATGACGTGTCGGCATTCTTGATGTGGGCAGCAGAGCCGCATCTGGTAAAGCGTAAAGAAATTGGTTTCCGCGTTATGATATTCTTGGCTCTGTTTGCAGGTCTGGTCTATATCGCGAAACGTCAAATTTTTGCACAGCTGAAAGACTAAGCTTTTAAGCGATCATTTTGAAATTAAGGGCGCTGTTCCAGCGCCCTTTTTTATATTTTGGCGCCCTTTTTATGGCGATCAAAAGCTTGTGTGAATTGCTTTAAATCAATTTGTTATCACTGGTTACTCTTATTATGCTCCAATGGTTTGCGATTCCGTTGCTGGAAGTGCATATGCATCATAACAGGGTCTTAAGCCTATAAGCTTGACCTGTTATGGATAATGTCAATTAAAGGATTGTCTCAATGGACAAAGAAATACAGTCGACGCTCAGAGAGGCAATCAGAACAATCAAGGACTACCCAAAACAGGGTGTCCAGTTCCGTGATGTGACCACGCTGATGGGCAATGCACAGGCTTTTCGTCGTGCTGTGGATGAACTTGTTTATCCATATGCCGGTGGCAAAGCCGATAAGGTTGCGGGTATTGAAGCGCGTGGTTTTATCTTGGGTGGTGCGATGGCGCATCAGCTGTCGGCAGGTTTTGTACCGATCCGTAAAAAAGGTAAATTGCCTTATGAAACTGTGCGGATTGCCTATAGTCTTGAATATGGCATCGACGAGATGGAAATGCATCGCGATGCCATCAAGCCGGGTGAAAAGGTTATTCTGGTCGACGATCTGATCGCAACTGGTGGCACGGCTGAGGCTGCTTGTAAATTGTTGCAGCAAATGGGCGCTGAAATTGTTGCGGCCTGTTTTGTGATTGATCTGCCTGATCTGGGCGGCCGTAAAAAGCTTGAAGCTTTGGGTGTGCATGTGCGCACTTTGGTGGCTTTCGAAGGCGACTAAGCTGCTCAAAAATACTTATATAAAAAAGCCCTGTCAAAACTGACAGGGCTTTTTATTTATCTGATAGTGAGACTTGTGAAGCGACTTATGGCAGCTTGATCATCGCTGCATTTTCGAAGCGTAATATTTCTTCGTTTTTCTCGTCACGTGCAGCACAAATCATGGTGATCATCGACCAGCCGGGTTTGGATTCCAGTGCCCGAATAGAGGTGATGATGCGGGTGTAGGTTAATGTGTCACCGACAAAAACAGGTCTTGTCCATGTCAGATTGGTAAAGCCAGGAGAGGGGCCAAAGACGGGTGGTATTTCACCTTTCGCAATCATTTCGGCGACTTCACGTTGCAGTGATTGGATGTTGAGTTTTACCCAGACTGAAGCCGAATGCCAGCCGGAGGCACATAAATTGCCAAACAGGCTGTCTTTGGCAGCTACCGGATCAACATGAAAATATTGCGGATCGAACTGACGCGCATATTCAATGATGTTTTCTTGTGTGAAGGTAAAGCTGCCAAGGATAACTTCTTTGTTCAGCATATCATCGATGACACTCATGATGCAGCTCCTTGTTGAGCGCACATTTGAGCAGCGGCACGCTGTTTCAAAATCAGCTTATGCTGTACTTCGCATACAGTGACGCCATGCTGATTTTTCAACTCATGCAAAAGTGTGACAATGCCAAGCCCCGGACGTGAGTTGAGTACACGTCCGCTGATAACGGTGGTCGTGCCCGTTAGTGTGTCGCCTGCCAGCACAGGGTGCTTCCAATTGGTAAATTCAACGCCTGGTGCGCCTTGCGAGGTGGCTTCCAGCATATAGGCATCACACATCATCCGCATCAGCATGGAGCATGTGTGCCAACCTGAAGCTGCCAAGCCACCCAGAATGCTTTTTTTGCCTGCCGCTTCGTCCAGATGAAAAGGTTGCGGATCATATTCTTTGGCAAAAGCGATGATTTCCTCGGCGCTCACCGTTTTGGGGCCGAGATTGAAAACGCGGCCTTCATGGAAATCTTCATAAGCATATTTTGCGTTCAAAACAGATACCTTTCGACATAAATCACATAAGAAAAAAGGCCAGCGAGGCTGGCCTTAATTGATCATGTATTGAAGCGAAAAAGCAAGACATCGCCGTCTTGTACGACATATTCTTTGCCTTCATCTCGTGCTTTACCGGCTTCTTTGGCGGCAACTTCACCGCCCAAAGTGATGTAATCGTTATAAGCAATGGTTTGGGCGCGAATGAATCCACGCTCGAAGTCTGTGTGAATAACGCCAGCCGCTTGCGGTGCTTTGGTGCCGCGCTGGATCGTCCATGCGCGCGTTTCCTTAGGGCCTGCGGTAAAGTAAGTGATCAGATCAAGCAGCTTGTAGCCGGAGCGGATCAGGCGGTCGAGGCCTGGCTCTTCCAGACCCATCGCATCCAGATATTCTTTTGCTTCTTCATCAGCCAATTGCGCAACTTCTGCTTCAATCGCGGCAGAAATGATGACGTTTTCTGCGCCCTGTGAGGCCGCCATGGCTTCGACAGCTTTGGTATGTTCATTGCCGGTTGAAGATTGGTCTTCGGCAACATTGCAAACATAAAGCACAGGCTTGGAGGTCAGAAGGTTGAGCCCCTGCAAGATTGCCAGATCCTCGGCGGCAATGTCTTTCAGCAACATACGCACCGGCTGGCCGTTTTGCAGGAGTTTTAGCGATTCTTCCATCATCGGCAAAACTGTGAGGGCTTCTTTGTCCTTGCCGGTGGCGCGTTTGCGGATCTGAACGATACGGCGCTCGAGGCTTTCCAAATCAGAAAGCATCAATTCGGTTTCAACGGTCTGCGCGTCGGATACCGGATCAATACGGCCTTCAACATGGGTGATGTCGTCATCTTCAAAACAACGCAACACGTGTACGATGGCGTCTACTTCACGGATATTGGCCAGAAACTGGTTGCCCAGACCTTCACCTTTGGATGCACCGCGCACGAGACCAGCAATATCAACAAAGGAAATACGGGTCGGTATAATTTCCTTGGAACCGGCAATCTTCGCCACTTCGCGCATACGCGGATCAGGCACAGCCACTTCACCAGTGTTGGGCTCGATAGTGCAGAACGGATAGTTGGCAGCTTGTGCAGCAGCGGTGCGTGTCAACGCATTAAAGAGTGTTGATTTGCCGACATTGGGCAGTCCGACGATGCCGCATTTGAAACCCATGACTATACCTGTCTCAATAAGTTTTAAGTTAGAATGGCTATGGGATATGGAAGGGGGCAAGGTCAAGAGCGCGCAATGTCCCGTCCAGAAAAAGTAGTGTTTTAGTCTTTCTTACCAAACAGCTTTTTCAGCATATCAGCCATTGGCCCTGATTCCGGTATATTCGGTCTGCCCGATGTCGGGCGTGCCTGCCGGATATGACTTTGTGCTTTGGGCGCAGCCTTTGGAGCTGCATCCGCGAGTTTGCCGCCTGCATTGGGGCGGTTATTACCTTCACCCATTGCCAACGCAATTTTATTCATGAAGGAGTTGTCTTGTCCCTTGGCAAGAAACACAGCATTGTCGCTGATCGCGCCAAGGAGAAGATCAAGCCATTGTTGGTCAGATTTGGCAAAATCGCCGAGAACATGATTATGCACGAGTTCTTTCGCACCCGGATGACCGATGCCTAAACGGATACGGCGATAGTCTTTAGAGCCCAGCAAACCTTGCATATGCGCATCAGTGGATTTGATGCCGTTATGACCGCCTGAACCACCGCCGGTTTTGATGCGCAATTTTCCTGCCGGTAAGTCCAGCTCATCATAAATCACCACCAGATCAGCAAGTTGCAGCTTGTAAAAGCGCATGGCCTCGCCAATGGACTGGCCGGAAAGGTTCATGAAAGTTTGTGGCTTGATCAGCAGAACTTTTTCACCATCAATGGTGCCGTCGGCAATTTCTGCCTGAAATTTTTTCTGCCATTTGGAAAAGCTATGGCGGCGGAATATTTCATCCACCGCCATAAACCCGATATTATGTCGGTTTTGCGCATAACGGGGGCCGGGATTGCCAAGACCTGCAATGAGGAGCATGGATTTCTAACCTTCGCAACACGCTTCAACAGACATTATTCTGCTTCAGCTTCGCCTTCAGCTTCATCTTTTACACCGCCGCCAGGAGCAGCAATGGTTGCAACTGTAAAGTCGCGATCCTGAATAACAGGGGTCACGCCCTTAGGCAGTTTAACAGATGAAATGTGAATGGTTGCGCCGATGTCGAGACCTTCGAGGTCAACAACGACTGCATCCGGAATTGCGTTCGCAGGTGCAACGAGTTCAACTTCGTGACGAACGACGTTGAGCAGGCCGCCGCGCTTCAGGCCCGGAGCTTTTTCTTCATTGATGAACTGAACAGGTACGTTCACTTCAACAATTGACTTGGCGGAAACGCGCAGAAAGTCAACGTGCTGAGGGAAGTCACGAACTGGATCAAGCTGGTAATCCTTAGGCAGTACCTGGATTTTCTTGCCGTCGAGTTCAATGGTGGTCACTGTGGTTTTGAAGCCACCGCCATGAATTCTGTAGTAAACGTCTTTATAAGAGACAGCAATAGACAGGGGAGCCTGCTTGTCACCATAAATAACAGCTGGAATCAAACCGTTGCGGCGAAGTTCGCGGGAGGACCCCTTACCAACCCGTGTGCGCGCCTCGGCCTTGAGCACTTTGGTTTCGCTCATGGCATTTCCTTTCGAATGTGTATTGGAGTGTTGCCCGTTATCTCATTGAAAACAAACAACATGAAACACAAATAAATCTGCTGTAAGTGGCTTGCCACTTTGCAGATAGACGATGCTCCATTCCGCGTTGCCTCCAAGGGTGTCTACGCGGATGCGGGGTCTATAAAGGATAGAGCGCAAATGTGCAAGTTTTGCTGGTCGTTTTTATCTGATTGAAGCAATTATCCGTGCAAATCCGACCTGCAAATCATGCATCCTGTGGGGCGTTTTGTGTCTGCGACGTTAGAGGCTGGCATTTGGTGGTGCAAAAATGTTAGGCACGGGGAAATGCTTTTAGCATATTGAGTCTGCGATCATCATCGCGACGATATTTTCTTGATATGATTTTAGGAGGCGAGATGAAGGTCGGCATCGACATGGGCACCTTATCGGGGGGAACCGCGTCGGGTAATGCAGGATCGACGGCTGCACTTGGCGCCGGCGGCAAAAATGCCATGCTCGATCTGGAGGAGCTACTTGCAACCCGCTTGTTGGTTCAGGGCAATTCGGGCTCGGGTAAATCTCATCTTCTACGCCGTCTATTAGAACAAAGCGCGCAATGGGTGCAGCAATGCATCATTGATCCGGAAGGGGATTTTGTGACCCTTGCCGATGAATATGGCCATGTGGTTGTGGATGCAGCGCGCACCGAAGCGGAACTGACTCGTATTGCCGGTCGTATCCGTCAGCATCGTGTTTCCGTGGTGCTTAATCTTGAGGGCTTGGATGCCGAGCAGCAAATGCGCGCGGCCGCTGCCTTTTTGGGTGGTCTTTTTGATGCCGAGCGCGATTATTGGTATCCGATGCTGGTGGTGGTCGATGAAGCGCAGCTTTTTGCGCCTGCTGTAGGCGGTGAAGTGTCCGATGAAGCGCGCAAAGTGTCGCTGGGCGCTATGACCAATCTGATGTGCCGTGGCCGTAAACGTGGGCTGGCGGGTGTCATCGCCACGCAGCGTTTGGCAAAACTGGCAAAAAACGTGGCCGCAGAAGCCTCCAACTTTTTGATGGGGCGAACATTTCTTGATATTGATATGGCGCGTGCATCTGACCTTTTAGGCATGGAACGTCGCCAGGCAGAAATGTTCCGCGATTTGCAGCGTGGTCATTTTATTGCATTGGGGCCTGCTTTATCGCGCCGTCCATTGCCGATCAAAATTGGTGCCGTGCAAACATCCGCGCGATCTTCCAGCCCGAAACTGATGCCGCTACCCGATGCGCCGGTTGATGCGATGGATTTGATATTTACACCGTCACCGGATGAAGTACGTCCATTGGTGCGCCGTCCGGCACCGCCGCCACCGGCACCATCCACGGCTGAAATTTTAGCGCAAGTAACAAAACCAAAGCCGGAAGCAGAACAGCCTCCCGAGCCGGTTTTCCCAGGTCTTATCGAGGCTGAGCGTGAAGAGTTGATTGACAAGGTGATGCGCCAAATCATCGAAGATCCGGAAGCTTCATTTCGCTCTGTTGCGGTGCTTTATCAGGATTTTCTGGTGCGCTGCCGCATTCACCGTGTGCCGGGTGAGCCGCTGGCATTGCCTGCTTTCCGCCGCCGTTTGGCTTTGGCACAGGCAAGCATTGATGGCGATACCGCATCGACTGAAACATGGCAGCGGGCTTTGGCCTTGTCTGAAAGCCTGACTGATGATGTGCAAGGCGTGTTTTTGATTGTGGCGCAAGCAGCGGTCACGCAAGCGCCATGCCCCTCTGATGCAGCATTGGCGCGTGCCTATGGCAGCCACTCTACCAGCCGTGCCCGTCGGTTGCTGACCTATTTTGAAGAGCGCGGGCTGCTGGTTGTGCGTAATGATTTTACCGGAAAACGTATTGTCGCTTTTCCTGATCTTGATTGCGAGACGGCCGCAGGTGATCCGAATGCCCGGGATGATGTGGCCGAGGAAAATGCAGCTGCTGAATAAGTATTCACTCTTTTAGGACATAAAAAAAGCCGCCTGATTTTGATCAATCCGGCGGCTTTTTTATATGTCGGTATCAAACGCAGACAGTCTTGGTGATTGTCTGCGTTTTTCAAATATCAGTCGAAGAGGCTGGATACGGATTCTTCCGCAGCTGTGCGCGCAATGGCTTCACCAATCAGTGGTGCAATCGAGAGAACGCGGATATTTGGCGTCGCAATAATGTTGGCTGATGGCTGAATGGAATCGGTGATCACCAATTCTTTTAGCTTGGAAGAAGCAATACGTGCTACCGCACCCCCAGAGAGAACACCGTGGGTGATGTAAGCGGTGACGCTGGATGCGCCTTTTTCAAGCAGAGCTTCAGCCGCGTTGCAGAGCGTGCCGCCGGAATCAACGATATCATCAAACAGCAAGCAATCTTTGCCGGACACTTCACCGATGACGTTCATCACTTCAGATTCGCCAGCGCGTTCACGGCGCTTGTCGACGATTGCCAGATTGGCACCGATGCGTTTTGCCAATGAACGGGCACGAACAACACCGCCTACATCGGGTGAAACCACCATGCAGTTAGATGTTTCGTAATTGGCCTTAACATCACGGGCGATAACCGGAACCGCATAAAGATTGTCGGTCGGGATATCGAAGAAACCCTGAATCTGACCTGCATGAAGATCAAGGGTCAGAACGCGATTTGCACCGGCCTCTGTGATGAGGTTGGCCACGAGCTTGGCAGAAATTGGCGTGCGTGGGCCCGGCTTTCTGTCCTGACGTGCATAACCGTAATAAGGGATCACGGCAGTGATGCGGCGTGCTGATGAGCGACGGAAGGCATCGATCATGATCAGCAATTCCATCAGGTGATCATTGGTCGGATAGGATGTGGACTGAAGAACGAAAACGTCTTCACCACGTACATTTTCCTGAATCTCGACAAAAATTTCCTGATCGGCAAAACGCTTCACAACGGCTTTACCGAGCGGAATGTTAAGATAATTAGCAACAGATTCGGCAAGAACCTGATTGGAGTTGCCCGCGAAAAGTTTCATATTTTGCCTCTGACGCTGTTCTTAAGCGATGACGCACGATCGTGAAACCTGAACCATTCCGGTTACGCTCATGCGCGGATTCCAAACACCACCGCAGATATGCCAATGCTGCAAGCTTCCCAAATCGATAAATTCCAGGGCTTGCGGCGGTTAGAAGCTATATCTCGGATTAGCGGCCTTTTACAAAGACTCGTAGAAATTGCAAAGGGTCGATTGGTCACACTCTGTTAATATTGTGATATAATGTTAGTTTCCCACAGGCTCTGTGGGTTATTTTCCTAAAAAATGACCCATTTCTACTTTTTTGTCATCAAATTAGATTTTTCAGCAATATTTTTATCATAATTTAGAGCTGTTTTTCCAGTTTTGATATTGCTGTATTGTCTGATCGGCGATGGCTTCCATGGCATTTGGTGTCACGGCACCCCAGGAATCAGCAGTTGTACCTTGTACTTTTTGTTCGCCTTGGATTCGGTGCAGACGGTTTCCGGCCGGATCAAGCACATCCCAGACATAAAGAACGGTGGTTTGTCCGGCATCGGCAAGAGCTGAAAAATAACCTTTGAGAACATGTGCGGACGGATTGTTCTCATTGCCGGTTAAAGTTAGCCCTCGTGCCTGTGCTGTTTGATTGAGGCGTTGGGTGAGGGGAGTGACTACATTGAGCGGTGCGCCGATGATTGGTGCGATATAGAGGCTTTGTGCGGCGGCCACAGGGCGGGCAGCTGTGACCGTGCTTGTTGGCGTGGTAGCAGTAGGCATACCGCCAGTGGTGTTTGTTGTGTTGCCAGTTGCTGGGCTTGGCAATGCACTGGCGCTCACAGGTGTTGTCGGAGCACTGGCGACCGTATTGTTATTTCCAATTTCCAGCGCCGACTGCGTATTATTGCAGGCACTCAAAAACGCGCAAAAGAAAAGAACACTCCAAAACTGATATTTATTCATGTCCGTTTATGCTCCTGAAATGCGGCTGCTCAACTCATGAAAAGCCGCATGAAACACGCATTCATAAATAATCATATATTCGTCTATTTAACAATCAGCTCGGTAGAATGACGGCTGAGTGATTGAGGCGCTGCATTGGTGGTCAAATAGGTTTGCCCCAGTGTCATCGCAGTTTCGTTGTCGGAATCCATAATGATGATATTAGCACAAAGCGTCATGTCCGGCTGGATGCGCTCCGGATTTCCGGCATGGAATATTTGCGGCTCCATCCATGTTGGCGCAAATCGT
The DNA here is from genome assembly GCF_044987585.2 of Paenochrobactrum sp. BZR 201-1. NCBI lineage: Bacteria > Pseudomonadati > Pseudomonadota > Alphaproteobacteria > Hyphomicrobiales > Brucellaceae > Paenochrobactrum > Paenochrobactrum sp. BZR 201-1. The sequence continues at coordinate 40,992 of NZ_JBJDRZ020000011.1, forward strand.
GCGCCTACTGAATATCCGCAGACATTCATGCGATGACGCGTCAGATCGTGCGCTTCCATTACTTTTGCATAAGACTCAAACACATCACCGAAACTGGACGTGGCGTTTAATGATTTTTCCACCATTGCAAGCGCTTCGCTGGCGGCCTCATAAAGCTCCAGATGGCGTTTTGATGGTTTTCCGGTCAGCGCTGTGCGCATCATTGGCGCATGGTAGTGACGGTAAACACCTGACCATTCCATCGTGAGTTGGTCATTTTTGTTCAATTTGCGTCGTCCCGCTTTATAGCGGCAGAGCAGCGCGTCTTTGCCTGAGCCGATAATATAATCATTAGCCGGAAAATCCCCGTGGGCTGCAATATTGGCGCTGATCATGGCGGCAAGTATATCGGCCTCACTGGCTCCGGCCTGAATGAGTTCCAGCGCTTTATCCAGCACTTCATCGCTTAATTCGGCAGCTTTTTTGATAAAGCCGATTTCTGCCGGACTTTTCAGCAAGCGCAGCTGATCGACAAAAGACGAGGCATCGATGATTTTGGCAAAGCTTTGCAATTGATCATCAATCTTGCGGGCATTGGAACCGGTCAGGCCATGGGTTTGATATTCAATGCCGATACGGCTGCCAAGCAGATCCAGTTCGCTCAACAGATTGCGCAAATCTACCGCTGGATTTGCATTGTCTCGATCTGTCCACTGGATGATATTGTCGATATTGGAGGTATGGCGCGCTTGGCGTACATCTGCGGCACGGGTCAACAGCACCATGGAGCCGTCTGATTTAGCGATCAGACATTGGAAAAAACCAAAACCGAAACTGTCATAGCCGGTCAGCCAATACATGCTTTCCTGCGCGAACAGCAAAATCGCATCCAGCTTTTCTTCGTCCATTTTAAGCTTCAGACGATCCCGTCTTGCGGCGTATTCTTCCGGTTCGAAGTGAAGTGCCATCTGTTACTCCCTTATCGCAATAGCTGCGATCTGGCGGCCGTAATCTGGCTCGGCCCGATGTGTGGTACGACGATAGGAAAAGAACCTTTTCTGATCCGCATAGGTGCATTCTTCCAGTGCTGTCGCCTGCACCCCCGCTTTTTCCAAGCGGTCGGTGATAAAGCGCCAGAGATTGAACATATAATGATCTTGCTTCACAGAAGGCGTGAAATATTTGGCAAAATCTTTATTTTGTTGCAAAAACTTCTGATAAAATTCAGTGCCTACTTCATAATTTTCAGGCCCGATGGTCGGCCCCAAAACAGCGACGATATTTTCGCGCGAAGCACCCAGTTCAATCATGGCGGCAATGGTATTTTCCAAAACACCGCCCAAAGCACCGCGCCAGCCGGCATGAGCCGCGCCGATAATACCGGCTTGATGATCGGCAAAAAGCACAGGGCCGCAATCGGCAGTGAGTGCACCAAGTGCCAACCCTGGAACATTGGTGACCATTGCATCGGCTTGTGGCTTTGGCGAACTCAGCGGCTCGGTTACTTTCACCACATCAGGCGAGTGGATCTGATGCACGGTGATGAGATTCTCAGGCTTTACCCCTAAGAAATCCGCCACCAAGCGACGATTTTCCGCCACATGATCCTGATTGTCATTGGAGCCGGTGCCGACATTAAGACCTGCATAGATGCCTTCCGAAATACCGCCGACACGATTGAAAAAACCGTGAACGATTGTTTGGCCGGACTGGCTTCCGGTTTTTTCAAGTTGTGCTGCTTGCTGCGGCTGCGGCTTTGTAACGTCGGTTGGCATTGAAAAAAGCTTTCGTCAAAAAACACGATGGTGGTGGAGCATTGCGCGCTTGTCAATGCGAAGAATGGCGAATGGTTATGGATTAATTGCCAGCAGAAGATAGCACATCATAAGGCAAAGGTGCGATGGAGGGTGAGCTGATGCTTAGGACTTTAAAGAGGTTTCCCATCTGATCTGGAGCGGCCAGCCGCTCGACATCGGCTTGTAATTGTTGCTGTTCGGCTAATGATTTGTCGCGGCCTAATTGTCCGGCGCGGTCAAGTAAGCCCATGCTCAATAAAAATTCACCTTGGGTCTGTGTGGCTGTGTTCGACCCTGCATGCTGTGCAATCTGTTGCAGATGATAAAAATCGACATGGCTGGTGATGTCGGCTTCGCCCGGATGGGCAAAAACATCATCAAAATTGTGTTTGAGCATGGCTTGCAGCGTGTCGCCATAGCCTTGGGTGATATGGCCATAATCGATCAGTAGGGCGCTGCCGGTCAATTGCATGATATGTTCGCTGATTTGTTGCATCAGGCTTGCGCGCGCCGGTGCGACCTCAAAGATCGCGCCCTCCGGCGCAGACTGATGATCGGCGGGCAGGAGGCTTGCATCAATGCTATGATTGCTGAGCGTAAAAATAAATGCGCCATTTTCATCCAATGCAATAACACGCTCGTGAAAACGCCCTTGTTTTCTCACATATTGGCGCATCGGCAAAGCATCGAAAAGCTCGTTGGCAACCATAATCAGCGGTTGCTGTTCAAGCGCTTGGAAATCACTCGTCCATGTGATCGGCAGCTTGAAAGGCGCTAAAGTCTGGCGCTGAATGTCCGCCAAGCGCGGGCTGGTTTCCACCATGGTGATGGTTGCCGCTTCAATGAAAGCAGGGTTTAATTGACGGGCCGTGCGCAGCAAATCATTCATCAATGTGCCGCGACCGGGCCCCATTTCACAAAGGATGAAGGCGTCCGGTTTGCCCATTGCCATCCATTGCGACACACACCAAACGCCGATTAATTCGCCGAACATCTGGCTGATTTCGGGCGCTGTGATAAAATCACCCTCGGCGCCGAATGGTTCCTGCACCATGTAATATCCATCCTCGCGGTTTCCAAGGCAGGCGAGCATATATTCGCTGACCGTGATTGGGCCTTGCGCTTCGATGCGGCGTTTCAAACGCTCAGAGAGACTGGATGAGGACATGGTGCTTTATTGTCCGGTTACGGGCGCATGGCTTCAGGCGCTGAAACTTGCGCGCGGATCATTGCCCAAAGACCGAGCAATACCATTGGCACCGACAAAACCATGCCCATGGTGAGCCAGTCACCAGCTAAATAACCAAGCTGTGCATCCGGCTCGCGGAAGAATTCGACGATAATGCGCGAGATGCCGTAGCCGCCAACAAATGCTCCGGCAATGAAGCCTGGCTTTTTGAGCTTTTTGAACCCCCAAACGAGAATGGCGAGAATGATGAAAAGCACAAAACCTTCCAGCGCTGCTTCATAAAGTTGGCTTGGGTGGCGTGGGAGTTCACCGCCATTAGGGAAGTAAAATGCCCAAGGCACATCACTGACACGTCCCCAAAGTTCCGAATTGATGAAATTGGCAATACGCACAACACCAAGACCGACCGGCACACCAGCGGCGATCACGTCGAACATGCTCCAAACGGCAATTTTGCGCGAGCGGGCAAAAAGGATCATTGCGATGGTAGTGCCGAGAATACCGCCATGAAACGACATTCCACCATCCCAGATTGCCGGAATAGCCAGCGGGTTAGCGATATAAAAGCTGAAATTATAAAACAGCACATAGCCGAGACGGCCACCAATCACGATGCCCAATGCTGCCCAGACGACAAAATCATCAAGCATGACCGGTTGAATCGGCGCTTGATTATGCGCCCAGAGCCGATGGTTTTGCAGCAGTTTTTTGCCATACCACCATGCAAATAAAATGCCGATAATATAGCCCAAACCATACCAGTGGATAGCGAGCGGGCCAATCGAGAAAATAACCGGATCAATATCTGGGAAAGCAAGGCTCGAGAGAGGCAGGAGTGGACTGGACATTCATATTCTCCGGAAATCGTGCAAACCTTGCTGTAAATAAATTCGGACTAAATAACATATCTTCAAGTCCTTTGATCCGCTATATAAACGATCTTGGATGGTTTTTTCCAGTGGCAGATTTCAATTCCCCTGCTTGCATCGAAGCTAGATGGCACTTAAATCTGCAAAGAGGCCTATTAATAGTTAAATCAAACGGGCAGCCTGCCTTTTGTGCAAATGACAAGGATGATAGTCATGACCAGCGGATCGAACAGAATTCTGGATGAATTGGCCAAACTCGTGACCGATGCTGCAGGGGCTGCGCAAGGCGTGCGTGGCGAAGTTGAAACGGCGCTGCGCTCGCAGGGTGAGCGCGTTCTCAATGCATTGGATGTGGTGCAGCGTGAAGAATTCGAAATTGTACGTGATCTGGCCATTAAAGCGCGTGCAGAAAATGCAGCTCTGTTGCAGAAAATTGAAGCGCTTGAAGCTCGGTTAACCAAGCTTGGCTCTGATTCATAAGCAGAATTTGCTGCTTTTATCGTTTTTACGCTGTTGAATAAAGTTTTTAACAAGAAATTTATCAACAGGCTGAAAGTGCGAAAATCCCTTGTGATTGAATCCTTTAACGACGGGCGCGACGGCGCCCGTTTTCATGTTTCCACATCCTTTCGTGTCAGTTTTTATAAAAGGGACTAGCGCTCAGAGTCTGCATCAATAGACTGAAAACACTACATGATTCGAAATCAGGATCATGGAGTTCAAGTGGTGGGGGCTACTTGTGGGGCTATATGTAGGTCTGGGCGTTTTTCAGACTGCTTTCCAGAGTCACTGGGTCAGTTTATTTGGCCTGTATTAGTTGCGTATGTGCGTGTGCCCTTGAACGATAAATCGCCTGAGCGGTGATTTCTGGTTCAGCCTATCAATCCGGTTTCTTTGTTTGCGCGAGTGTTTTGCGCTGCAAACAGAGCGAACCAGGTGAGCATCATGTTCGCCGGACTAAAAATGCGCTTATGCGTGCAGGACAGGAAACAGATATGAGCCTTGTGGAGCTTGAATTCGCACGTGAATTACATCCTGTAGATGTGATTGAACATGTCGCTAATTCAAATGAATGGTCTTTTGAACGCACTGGAGACGACGAAATTGCCATTTCTGTCGCTGGAAGCTGGACTGACTATCATATTTCCTTTTCATGGATGGAAGATTACGAGGCGCTGCATCTGGCCTGCGCCTTTGATATTAAAGTGGCGGAACCGCGTGTAAACGAGGTGCTGCGTTTGCTATCACTGATCAACGAGCAGCTTTTGATGGGGCATTTTGATCTGTGGCGACAGGAAGGGGCGATTATGTATCGCCAATCCCTTTTGCTGGCCGGGGGTGCAGAGCCAACCAGCCGTCAGGTGGAAGTGCTGCTTTCCAGCGCAATTGAAGCTTGCGAAACCTATTTTCAAGCCTTCCAGTTTGTTGTCTGGTCGGGTGTTACAGCGCGTGAAGCGATGGAGAGTGTATTGTTTGAAACTGTTGGTCAGGCTTGAAAATTCAAGCCTGACCAACAGTTGGACTTAATAAAAATAGGGAACGGATATGAGTGAGACAAGCGTGATTGCCGATACGATTACATGGGGCGACTTTGAAAAAGTCGATATTCGTGCCGGTACCATTATTGAAGCACTGCCTTTTCCGGAAGCGCGTAAACCTGCCTTCAAACTGAAAATTGATTTTGGTGCCGATATTGGGGTGAAGAAAACATCGGCGCAGATTACCAAACATTACCAGCCGGAAGATCTGGTGGGCAAACAGGTGATGGCGGTGGTGAATTTTCCTTCGCGCCAGATCGGCCCATTTATGTCGGAAGTGCTGACACTCGGCATGCCTGATGAAGCTGGTGATGTGGTGTTGGTGACAACCGACAAGACCGTCCCGAATGGCGGCAGATTATTTTAATCGTTAGGTTGCTGTTGCAATCTTAAGCGGCCGTATGTTGTGAAATAGAGGGAGGGCACTTTTCCCTCTTAAAGATTGCTATTTGTTTTTCCAGCATTTTTTTGTTGAATAAAATCCTCAATATCTTCATTGGAATATCCCAATAACCAACCATCTAACCGGTGCAGATCATCGGAAGTAAACTCACTTAATAGTTTTTAACCAATGGATTTCCAAATAAGTTCACTTATTTTGACGCGCCACTCTTCTCCTTCGAGGTAGTAATATCGCCTTTCTGTTGGTGGTCCGTTCGTACTTTTCGCGCTGTATGTTTTGATTTTTCCTGACTTTACATGTTGATCAAAGCCTTGGTCTGTGGCTGTTTCAGGTAAGTCCAACTCAATTGCAAAGCGAGCCATTGGTTTTAAACTAGCAAGCATTAATTCCAGTTCTTTATAGTTGTGAGGGCCTATCATCTGCGCTCCATTTTTCGCATGTGGCAACTATTCATACATTCCAGTGAACCGCCGCCACCACCACCACCATCACTTGAAGGAACCCATTTGCCTAAGCCATTATTCCAGACTGGCGAACCATATTCTTTGATGAAACAATCAGGATAAAGAGGTAAATCTGTATTGGGAGCCGTATAAACGCCACCAGTCGGTGTGCCGCAATCAATACATGGTTGGACGGGTGTCTCAGCTGCTCTGACAACAGATAAAGATGTTAAAGCTAGAAGCCCAATTATCTAATATAATAAAAAATATTTTGCAAAATTCATGTTTAATTTCCTATTTTTGAGAATTAACATTTTTAAAAATAATTATAAATTACAATAAGTTGCTGGCTTTTATGCCGCTTATTATGCCGGAATTTGAATGACTGCACGCAAGCCCCCGAGCGGGCTGTCATGCAATGTGATGTCACCGCCGTGGCTACGCGCAATATCGCGTGCAATGGCAAGGCCAAGGCCGGTTCCGCCTGCATCCTGATTACGCGCTGCATCAAGACGCACAAACGGCTTAAACACATCTTCGCGGCTTTCTTCCGGAATGCCTGAGCCGTTATCATCAACCGTGATTTCCAAGAAACCATCCTTATGACGAGCCTGTACCTCTACTTTATGCGCGTATCGCAAGGCATTAGAAACGAGATTGGACACCAGTCGGGAGAAATCATTTGGGCGGACTTTTACTTCCGGAGCGCCGTCGATACTGGCTGTTAAATCCTTGCCGCGCAAAGTGCTGTCATGTTTAAGCCGGTCGAACAAGATCTGCAGATCAAGGACAGACGTTTCTTCTGAACCTTCCCCACGCGCAAAAGCCAGATAACCCTCCAGCATGGTTTGCATGTCGGTGATATCCTGATTGAGCGGCTCTGTATCCAGTGAATTTCCAGCTAGAGCCAGCTGCAATTTAAAGCGTGTCAGGATGGTGCGCAGGTCATGGCTGACCCCGCTCAGCATGGCAGTGCGCTGCTCGATCTGGCGCTCGATACGCTCACGCATCTGGATAAAAGCAATACCGGCTTTGCGCACTTCCTCCGCCCCTTGCGGTTTGAAGCCTTCGGGCATGGCGCGGCCCTTACCAAAGCTTTCGGCGGCATCTGCCAGTTGCTGGATTGGCTTGATCTGATTACGCAGGAAGAAAATTGCGATTGTCAGCAGTACCAGCGCTGTGCCGACCATCCATGTGAGGAAAATTCCGGTATTGGAGGCATAGGCTTGAGAGCGCCGTGCAAAAACGCGCAAGACATTATTTTCAAGTTTAATACGAATTTCAACCAGATCGGAATCGCCGACTGTATCAATCCAGAATGGCCGATTGATCTGACGGGTGATTTCTTCGCTCAAAAAATAATCAAGAATGGAAAAGAATGGTTTCGGGCTTGGTGCTGGCAGCGGATCAGGCGGCAAAATGGAAATATTGAGCGCTAAACGCTGCTGGGCGATGCGGATGACATTTTCATAATCGGCTTCTTGCGGATAGGTTTCAAGCAGATCAATGATAGCGGAAATATCGCGCACAACCGCCGTTGAAAGACGCTCGGTGACCATTTGCCAGTGGCGTTCCATGAAGACAAACGCCACTACCGACTGCAACAGCACCATCGGCGCGATGATAATGATCAGCGAGCGCGCATAGAGACCTTTTGGAACCCACGTGCTGAACCAGTGTTTCAGAGCCTTCCAAGGGTGTGTCATGGTCTGAAAGCCTCAGTCGCCAAATTTTATCCCTTTTCGTTCTGATCTTGTTAAATTGTAAAACCGGCAGGCTTATTCGATACTCAGCTTGTAGCCGATGCCGCGCACAGTTTGTAGCCAGATCGGATTGGCCGGATCTTGTTCGATTTTACGGCGCAGGCGGTTGATCTGCACGTCAATAGTGCGCTCACCTACTTCGCCTTCTGTACCTGTCAGTTCGTGGCGCGGTACAGTGTCACCGGCGCGCTCCGCAAAGATTGCCATAATATCGCGTTCACGGTCGGTGAGTTTGATCACCTCGCTGCCTTTTTTTAATTCACGGCGCGGAATGAAGAATGTGTAAGGGCCAAAGACAATTTGCTCGATTTTTGGTTGCAGCGCAGGCGCACCGCGTCGCAGAATATTATTGATGCGCAGTAGCAATTCGCGCGGATCAAACGGTTTTGGCAAATAATCATCGGCACCGGCCGCCAGACCATCAATGCGGCTGTCGGTTTCCGATAATGCTGTCAGCATCAGAATGGGAACGGTTTTTTTCTCACGCAATGAGCGGGTCAGCGAAACGCCAGTTTCGCCCGGCATCATCACATCGAGTATGAGCAGGTCGAAATCAATGCCTTCCAGCTTACGCCGCGCTTCAGCGGCACTCGCAGCCATTGTGACGCGAAAACCGCTGGTAGTCAGAAACTGTGAAAGCAGGCTGCGGATGCGGGTATCATCATCAACAACCAGCAGGTGCGGTGCATCATCTGAGATAAGTTGATCTTCAACGAGCATAGCGCACTCCATATTTTAAATTATCTTTATCAGGTATCAAGATGAGGTAATACCGTTTTTTACAAAGGGACGTTCCGTCACGTTACCATAATCTGCAGGATCAAAACTGTCGATCTGGGCGCGTTGCTCGGAGTTTACCATTTTATAGAGAAAGCGTTCAATAATATGGCGCTCTTCTTCCGAACAATTTTCCAGTGCCTTGGCAATGCGGTGAGACTGGGGCGTTGCCAGCGATAATGTCAAAGTACGGCCCGCCTCAGTCGGGTAAAGTTTCCGGTGACGTCTGTCATGAGCAGCTGTGATTTGCACCACGTGGCCTGTATCAATCAATTGTTTGAGAACCCGTGACAAGCTTTGTTTGGTGATGCGCAACAACTCCAAAAGTTCCGCGACCGTCATGCCGGGTTTACGATTGATGAAGTAAAGTACGCGGTGATGCGCGCGACCAAAGCCGATTTTCTCAAGGATGAGATCCGGATCAGCGGTAAAATCACGATAAGAGAAGAACAAAAGTTCGATAATATCGAGATTGTCTGCCTCACGTGCAGAAAGCGGGGTCTCAACTGAGGCAGTTATGTTTTCAGAATTCACATCATGGCTCCGGTCATACGGTTATGAATATGTCAGTATGTGCAAATGATTTCAATGACGCAGGCCACTCATGCGTGGCTATTCCTGTGAATGGTAAAAACGTTATTCATCCTGTTTTATTATTATGTTACCCGATTGTTAATTACTCATTTTACAAAAATGATAAACAGATTTTATATGTATGTTTGCCAGTAAAGACTGTGGTTAATGCTTTTTTATGAGTAAATGAATCGTAATTTATTTGACATTATTGGCTTTCTGATGATCATCAAGATGCTGGAACCTTGAATCTCATGCAAAACCTTGATGGAAGGATACGTCATGGAAGCTCTTCTGCCTATCGTGTTACAATTAGTTTCAGGTGCAGTTGGTGGCAATATTGCCGGCGCTGTCAAGAATTTGAGTCTCGGTACAACAGGTAATACAGTTGCCGGTGGTATCGGCGGTGTCATTTTGGGACAATTATTGCCGCTGTTGAACAATGGCAGCCTTGATTCTTTTCTGAATGGCACAATCGGGCAACTTGCCGGTGGTGGTGTCGGCGGTATTGTTTTGACCGCAATCATCGGTATGATCAAAAACGCAACCGCCAATAGAGCATAAAAAACATCCGGAGTATGCCGTACTATCGCGGGCGCTCAATGTGATCATTTGAGCCGGAAATGTTTAATAAGGCAGTCTTGGTATTTCGGCTGCCTTATATTCTGTTGGCTATATGTTTGATTTACAACCGGTCATGAAAGTGATCGGTTTTTTTTATGTTTTAATGACTGTTCGATGTCGGTAATGCCTTGTTTGTATTGCAGAGGCGGCATATTTGTGGATATGGCTTTTAAAAATAACGGAGCAGGTTTTGGGGCAACTACAGGCAATAATCATACCGGTGACGGCATTCCAGCAAAACTGTACTTTGCTGTTTGACAGCGAAACCATAAAAGGTGTTGTGATTGATCCCGGTGGCAATGCTGATCGTATTGCTGAAGCTGTTAAAGCCCATAATGTTGATGTGGAAGCCATTTGGCTCACCCACGGGCATCTTGATCATGTCGGCGGGGCGCTTGATCTGAAAGAAGCGCTGAACGTTGATATCATCGGTCCGCATATCGATGATAAAGAGCTGATGGCTAATGTCGAAAGCTCCGCTGCGCGCTATAATTTGCCGGATAAAATGCGCAATCTTGCTTCAGACAAATGGTTGAACGAAGGCGATCATGTGTCGTTTTCCGGTCATGATTTTGAAGTCTTCCATTGTCCGGGGCATTCGCCGGGGCATGTGGTTTTTTATAATAAAGCGGCATCTTTCGCGCTGGTGGGTGACGTGTTGTTTAATGGCTCTGTCGGTCGAACAGATTTACCTGGTGGTGATCATGATGCCCTGATCAGTTCAATTAAAAACAAATTGCTGCCGCTTGGCGATGAGATCGGCTTCTTATGTGGTCATGGGCCGGGCAGCCGATTTGGTGATGAGCGTCGCGGCAATCCATTTCTTGTTTGAGTGCAACAGATAGAAAAAAAGCCCCTGAACGGTGGAGTTCGGGGGCTTTTTTATTGGGTTTAGTTGGCAACGCAGAAATGGTCGGCACCATCATAGCCGCGGTAAGTGCCGGTTTTCGGGTTGAAAGAACGAAACTTCTGCGAACAGTAATTGTACCAGGCTTGTGACCAAGGCTGAGCGCCGCCGCGATATTGCACTGGAGCCGGAGCTGCCGGATAGGCGTTGTAGGCAGGTTGCGGCGGATAATAAACGCGCGGTGGCGGAGGCGGTGCATAGCTTGGGGTGCTTGGCTGGGACAGGGCGCCGACAATGATTGCGCCTGCTGCCAGACCAATGACACCAGCAGCAATCGCATCGCTTCTGTCGCGCTTGCGTGGGCGATCATAGTTCGGGCGCGGTCTGTTCCAGTCATTAGGGCCGCCATTCCAGCCACCATGACGACCACTGTTCCAGCCACCATTGCCACGCCATGAATCGGCGGATGCAGTGCTGATCGGGGCTGCAACGGCTGCTGCTGCGGCAAGGCCTAAAATTGCGGTCCTCAAAAATTTGTTCATTCTGCTTCTCCTTCGGGAGTAAACTTTTGCTGTGAACTCAGGCGGGAGGGACTGAATTCGTGTCACTGCACATTGGCAGCTGATGATGCATTGATAAACAATGCTGCATGAATGGAAGCTGAACGAAATTCAAACGCTCGAATTTGTGCAAAAACGAGCACAGCTATGGTTGAATAACCACCAGCCGAGATGGAGAGGGAATGTAAAAAGAATTATCTTTGCGCGAAAACCTGCTCATAGACTTCACGTATGGAAGCCGCTTCGCGTTGCAGCGGGAAATATTTTTGGGTGTTCAGCAGTGCTGCTTCAGCATGCTCTTTCGCCATTTCAGGCGATGCCAAATAAGGGCGGATCGCTTCTCTTAAAGCATCGCCATCACCTGCTGGCGCAATCGAACCGGTTTTGCCCTCGATAATCATTTCGGCATAGGCACCGGCATTGCTTGCCACGACCGCGGTTTTGGAAGCCATGGCCTCCAATGGCGTGAGACCGAAACCTTCATTGCGCGATGGTGCAACATAAAGTGTAAGACGGCGATACCAAACGCGAATATCGGGCACTTCACCCAAAATCAAAATGCGATCTTGTAGGCCTGCCTCGGCAATGCGTGTTTTCAGGTCGTTTTCAAAGCCTTGATGTTCTGAGGTAGTGCGACCGGTAATGACGGCTGTCCATTGCGGATAATCCGGCAACAGTTTGATCATAGCATCGACAAAAAGGTCGGTGCCCTTTTGATGCCGTACGCGGCCGAAGCAACCAATGGCGTATTTACCGGTCAGGCCGGAAGCCGCAAAATCATCCTCTTGGCCGACAGGCGGATGAAAGCGCTCCAAATCAACACCATGCATAATGACGGTGTGCGGCACTTTCAAAAAGCTGCCCGAACGAGCACTGGTGGCAATCACCGCATTCATCCGGCGGATCAGCCATTTGGTGAAGGGTTTATGATCGCGTTGTGCGGCGGAGGTAAAAACAAGACGTAATTTCATCCGCAGCACATCACGCATGAGGATACCGGCAATCATTTCAATATTGCGTCTTGCATGCCAGATGCGAAACGGACGGTTTTCCGGCTTGCTCCAGAAGGAGAAGATGGCCGTCCATTTCAGATGTGGCAGATCATCAGGCAATCCGGGGCCCATCGTGGCAATATTCAGCCCTTCGCGCTTTTGCAGTGGGATGAGCTGAACAATGGTGGAGGTGACACCGGATAAGCGCTTTTTGAAGTTGGGCGCGATCACTTCTGTTTGCCTGACGGGAACCTGCATCTACTTTTAAGCTCTTAGACGAACTTGAAACTCAGGATTTCATAAGAACGTGAGCCGCCAGGAGCGTTCACTTCGATCGTATCGCCTTCGCCTTTGCCGATCAGCGCGCGTGCAATCGGGGATGAGATGGAAATACGCCCTTGTTTGACGTCCGCTTCCTGATCACCAACGATCTGGTAGATCTTTTCAGCTTCCGTTTCTTCATCAATCAAAGTGATGGTTGCACCAAATTTAATGCGGTCGCCGCTCAATTTGGTGACATCAATAACTTCGGCGCGGGCAATCAGGTCTTCCAGTTCGGAAATGCGGCCTTCATTGTGGCTTTGCGCTTCTTTAGCAGCATGATATTCGGCATTTTCCGAAAGGTCGCCGTGTGCTCTTGCTTCCGAGATGGCCTGGATAATATTCGGACGTTCCACCTGTTGACGGGTGCGCAATTCTTCTTTCAGTTTTTCGAAACCGCCGGGTGTCATCGGAAATTTGTCCATACCCTGTCCTTTCGTGAGCCAAGCAGGCTAAAATTATGCGAGAGGCACATATGCTGACCACTTATAAGTGCCAGTTCTTTATGTGCCAAACGGTTAAACATCATGACGGCAGACAAAAAGAAAACGGTGACCGAAGGCCGATCTTCGGTACCGTCTATTTCTCATCTTTGCGAGAGTATAGCATTTGTTGCAGGCTTTTCACGCGGAAAATAAACTTTTCCCGAAACATTCTCATCTAAAGGCTTTTTTACGGCTTCGGAGAGCTGAAATAAGGCTGTCATGTCAGACATGGCGGTTTGCTATGCTGGCATTATTATCATGTAGACAGACGCTTAAACTTAAATCTCTGCTTGTGGTAGCGGGTTTTGTTTATTTTTACGTTTTTTGCTTTTGAATTTGTAACAGGACTTGCTAATTCACACGGAATTGATAAAGGCATACTACCAATTTTTAGCGGGCAATTGTCAAACAGTTCTTTTTACGGCATTATGGTGTGAGCTGGTTACATTACAATAGTAGTGTAAAACCCTCATGTTTAAATTGGCTGAGCTGTAAATCCAGCCACCGCGTTGGTTTGAAAAATTTAGCTTTAAAGCACTGCTTGGTAAGTTCTACTTAAGTAGAGCTATTGTTTATGCTTGCATTTACAATTATTTTCTAAATATAATCTTTTGTCCGCAATATATTACTAAAATTGATTGTCATCATAAATAATTTTTATTTGACTGTATTTGGACTAATACTAGTTATGGGGGTTCTGTGGGGGCTATAAGGTCTCACCGATGTCGATACTGAATTATGGTTATCGGATAGTGAAGAGGAACTTTAACAATGAATCGCACAAAAGCGTTTTCGAATTTTACACGCCGGGATTTACTCTCGCTGATCGGCGCTACAGCCGGTGGTGCGGTGATGTATCAGGCAATGACAAGTCTTGGTCATGCCGCTGAATCCGGTTATAAGGGACCGGTTAAACTTGACGGTGACCCAAAGGGTGCAACAGTTTTGATTCTGGGAGCAGGTCTTGCAGGTATGACTGCAGCGCTCGAAATGCGTCAGGCTGGTTACAAGGTTAAGATCCTCGAATATAATGATCGTCCGGGCGGTCGTAACTGGACTGTTCATGGTGGTGACAAGTTTACCGAAATTGATGGAACAACCCAGACATGTGAATTCGACAAAGACCAGTACATTAACTTGGGCCCTTGGCGTATTCCTTACCATCACCATGCACTGCTGGATTATTGTAAGCGTCTCGGCGTCAAGCTGGAGCCGTTCCAGCAGCTGAACTACAATGCATTCCTGCATTCAACCGAAGCTTTTGGCGGTAAGCCACAGCGCGTTCGCGATGTGAAGATCGATTTTCAGAGCCATTCTGCGGGTCTGCTTGCAAAAGCAACCAAGAAGGGTGGTCTTGACGATATCGTCACCAAAGAAGATCAGGAAATCCTGCTTGAAGCCATGCGCTCTTGGGGTGTGCTCGATGAAAACTTCGACTATGTGAAGAGCATGCATACCGCAGAATTCCGTGGTTACGATAAAGATCCAGGTGGCGGTGTGGGTGCCAAGCCGGTTCCAAGCGAACCATACAAAATGGAAGAGCTGCTGCGCTCGGGTCTGTGGAAGTTTTTGAGTAATTTCACCAATTACGAATTCCAGACAACCATGTTCCAGCCGGTTGGCGGTATGGGCGTGATCGGTCAAGCATTTGCCAAAGAAGTGGGCGATCTCATCACCTACAAGTGCAAGGTCACCAAGATCCAGCAGAATGATAAGGGCGTAACCGTCACTTATGAAGATGTTGAAAATCCTGGTACTATGAAAGAAGAAAGCGCTGACTGGTGTATCTGCACCATTCCTCTGCCGATTCTTGCCCAGATCGAAACCAATCTCGGCACTGAAATGAAGGCTGCAATTGCCGCTGTTCCATACGTTTCTTCCGTCAAGTTCGGCTTGCAGTTCAAACGCCGTTTCTGGGAAGAAGACGAGCACATTTTCGGTGGTATCAGCTTCACCAATCTGCCGATTCGCCAGATTTCATATCCAAGCACCAATTACAACATGGGTGGCAAGGGCGTTCTGCTCGGTGGTTACACCTGGAATGGTCCAAACTCATACGAGTTCACATCCCTGTCACCTGCTGATCGCGTTGCGAAAGCTGTTGAATATGGTGCAGAAATTCATCCTCAGTACAAGGAAGAATTTGAAAACGGTGTGACATGGGCATGGCATCGCAGCCCGTACACATTAGGTTGTGCCGGTGACTGGACTGATGAAATGCGCGAAGAGCATTATCAGAATCTCTGCAAAATCGACGGTCGCGTTGTGCTTGCAGGCGAGCATTGCTCTTACATCCCTGGCTGGCAGGAAGGTGCGATCCTTTCGTCACTTGATGCAATCACCAGACTTCATGAGCGCGTGATCAAAGGTTAAGGGGTTTCCCTTTAGCTTTTCTTCGGCTCGATGAAAGGAACATTCAAATGAAACATATTTCTCTTATGGTTCGCCCATTGGCGCTGGCTGCTACCGCAGCTGCCATTCTTGGCGTAGCTGCTCCAGCCGCTCTGGCAGATTCTGCCGGTGCTGGTTTGAGCACCAGCAACACTTTTGCAGCCCAGACCGGTCAGGAACTTTATGAAACCGTTTGTCAGGCTTGCCATATGGCAGAGGGCAAAGGTGCAGTAGGTGCAGGCCATTACCCTGCTTTGGCCAAAAATGAAACTTTGGAAGAAGCAAGCTACCCGATCTACGTTCTTTTGAACGGTTTGAAGGGCATGCCGCCAGTTGGCAAGATGATGAATGACGAGCAGATTGCTGCCGTTGTGACATATATCCGTACCAATTTCGGCAACGACTACCAAGAGCCTGTCACAGCTCAGGATGTTGCGGATAACCGTTAATGATAAAACGCAGATGCCGTGTGTATAACACGGCATCTGTTCGTTCCGGCCATTTTCTCGCCACTTTTTATCAAGCTTATCGCAGTGTAAATCGATATAAGGAAATATCCATGAAGAATTTGACAGCTGCTGCAGTTTGCGCTTTAGGCGTTATGCTTTCAGGTCAGGCTTTTGCTCAAGATGTTATTCGTCATAAGACACCGGGTTCAAATTTCCCGATTGCTCAGGCAGTAGAAGTACCGGCTGGAAAGACGACCGTTTACCTGAGCGGTGCCGTTCCGACTGTTGTCGATGAAAAAGCAGACAAGAACACTATTGCTGCTTATGGCGATACAAAATCGCAAACCGAAACTGTTTTCAAGTCAATTGAAAAATCATTGGCTTCGCTTGATCTGAAAATGAGCGATGTTGTCAAAATGCAGGTTTTCCTTGTTGGCGATCCGGAAAAGGACGGCAAGATGGACTTTGCTGGTTTCATGGAAGGTTATACCCAGTTCTTCGGTACCGAAGCGCAGCCTAACCTGCCATCACGTTCAGTTATGCAGGTTGCAGCACTTGCAAGCCCGGCATGGTTGGTTGAAATCGAAGTGACCGCTGTTCGCCCATAATTCTTGATTGACGGTTGGCTGATGATTGATCAGGCGAACTGCTATTCGGATTAAGTGAATAAGCTTGTTGCTTGCACGTGAAGAAAGCCGCTCAAAAGAGCGGCTTTTTTGTTGATTGCAGTTATATATACTGCAACTTCAGCAAGAGTGAACAGGTGATTATATCTACCAAGACTTGCTGAATTGGTTGAACTATGGCTATAGCTGATGGCAGTGAATAGAGTTGCTATTCAGGTCTTTCCAGCTCTTGCAGGTTTTAAAATGTCACGCCTTCAGGCCAATTTCCTTCTTTTGCTCGCCGGTATGATTTGGGGAATGGGGTTTGTTGCCCAGTCCACCGCCATGGCAAGTATCGGACCGTTTATGTTTATTGCGGTACGTTCTGTTATTGCGAGCTTCAGTATTCTGCCGATGGCAATGGCGGAAGGAAAAAGGGTCAGAAAACGTCTTAGCCGTCGTGATTATTTTTTCTTTGCGGCCATTGGGCTTGTGTTATTTATCGGACTTGCCGCCCAGCAAATTGGTTTGCAGACAACATCAGTCACCAATGCCGGTTTCCTGACCGGCCTTTATTTGATTTTGGTGCCGGTTCTGGGCGTGCTGATTTTTCGCGCATGGCCGCATGGTATTATCTGGCCATGTTCTTTAGCGGCATTGGCTGGTATTTATCTTTTGTCGGGTGGCGAGTTAAGCGCATTGAAGCAAGGTGATTGGCTGGTGATGTTCGGTGCGTTTTTCTGGGCGCTGCAGGTGCTGCTGATTGGGCAGGCGAACCGTACCGGACGCCCGATTACCTTAAGCGTGGTGCAATTTGCAACTTGCGGCGTCGTCGGCTTTATTTTTGCCTTTGCATTAGGCGAGGTGGATTGGTCGGCTGTTGGTGCCACATGGAAGCAATTGCTGTTTACCGGTGTGTTTTCATCCGGTGTCGCCTTCACCTTGCAGGCCATTGGGCAGCGTTATACCACGCCGCCACAGGCTGCGATTTTTCTCTCCTCCGAGGCACTTTTTGCCGCATTGTTTGGTGCGATTTTCCTGAGTGAACGTCTGTCTTTTGCGGGGCTCGTCGGTTGCGCATTGATTTTCATCTCAATGCTGGCCGTTGAAATTATACCGATGCTGGTTGCACGAAGACGTCCGATCACCCTCACGCCTTGAAGATGAAGGATGCGCCGAGTGCAATCAGTGCAAAGCCGATCAGATAGTTCCAGCTGAAAGCTTCTTTCAGATAGAACACTGAAAACAGGGCGAAGATAATGAGTGTGATCACTTCCTGAATTGTTTTCAGTTGAGCGGTTGTGTAAACAGTCGATCCGATCCGGTTGGCTGGTACTGCCAGACTATATTCTGCCAGTGCAATACCCCAACTGACGAAAATAACTGTAATGAGCGAGGCTTGCGGAAATTTTAAGTGACCGTACCACGCGGTGGTCATAAAAACATTGGATATGACAAGCAGAACAATGGGAAGGATTGCAGGAGAGGTGAGAAACGCCATTTCAGTTTATCCCGAAGAAACGTCAGGTCTGATGAGACCGGTATGGATATGTTTTGCAGTGATGTCAGTTTTGCTGGTGGCAGGTTGCACACAGCACAACAGAGCCGGTGATCCGTTGCGCGTGATGCCTAAAGAAACCGTGCGTGTGAATGAAGCCGCGCCATTTCGTCATGCAGCAGCAACCGCTGAGCCGGATATTCTGGGTCTGGCAGAAGAGCAGGATATTGAAAGTCTCAGACTATCGCGCTGCCAGACCCATAATTCTTGTAAATAGTGCTTTATCTGTATGGCTCAGGCGTTTGCAGGGTCATCGCCGACAGGTGTCGGTTTGCCATCACTATCCAATGCCACCATGACAAATTCACCATGTGTAACCAGATCCATCTGCTGTGACAAATAACGTTGTGCCCATGTTTCAACCTTGAGCGTAACCGATGTGCGTCCGACTTTAACGATGTCTGTATAGATGCATAAAGTGTCACCAACCTTGACGGGTTTGGCAAAAGACATTTCGCGCACTGCTGCGGTAACAACACGTCCGCCTGCACGTTCTGCGGCACGAATACCGCAAGCCAAGTCCATTTGTGCCATAACCCAACCGCCGAAAATATCGCCAGCAGCATTTGCATCGCACGGCATGGCCTGAGTTCTTATGGTCAATATGCCTTTTGGGGTGGCAGTTTCAGTCATTTTGCACTCCGGATAATTAAATCATGTGGTGATGGATTTAAGCCTTAATGAAGACAATTCCCACTTCTATTTTTATCTCATATGATAAAGTGCTGATGACGAGGGAACGGAGAAGCCCTTTCATGCGTTATCCATTTATAGCTTGAACAGGAGCTGCCCCATGAAAACTCTATTAAGAACTGCTTTTCTTGCAGTTGGTCTACTTGCAGCAGGTGCTGCGCAGGCAGCCAATGCAATTGTTACGGCTGATTTAAATGTACGTACCGGACCGGGTACTAAATACCGGACATTGGGTGCGATCCCCAATGGCGCACGCGTGGATGTTAACGGCTGTACCAGTGGTTATGGCTGGTGTCAGGTGCGTTATGGCGGGTTGCATGGTTGGGCGTCATCGCGTTATTTGGCAACACGTGTTGGCTCATCGGGCAATTACCAGTCGAATAATTTTTCCAATAATGCAGCAGCGATCGGAATTCCGCTGATTGCAGGTGTAGTCATTGGTTCGGCGATCAATAGTCGTAATGACCGTTATTACCGTGATCGTTATTATGATCGTCCGAATTGGAACCGTCCGCATCGTCCAAATCGTCCGAATTGGAATCATAATCGTCCCGGGCGTCCGAACTGGGACAGGCCAAACAGACCAAACCGCCCGCATTGGCAAAAACCGGGGCGTCCGCATGGTAATCACGCTCGTCCGCGCCCGCATCGCTCCAACTGATTTTTGCTTGGTTTGATCCGGATGTTCTGGTAATGTACTATATAGGCTAAGGGCATGGGGCAATTTCGCGTCATGCTCTTTTCTTTCCTCAGCGAGATCGCCATATTAGCATCATGACCTCTTCAAAAGACAAGCCACCGTTTCCTGAACAGGACACTGAAAACAGTGTTTCAGGTTTTGCCGAAGCACCGCAGCCATCATTGTCAGGTGCGCCATTCAGCGCGTCGATTTCTGATTGGGTAAAGGAAATCAGTGATGCAGCCGAGCAGGATGCGGTTGCAAAGCCTGTGAAGAAAGCGACTAAAAAGCCGGCGAAGAAGGCCGATAATACCAAGATTAATTCAGCGCGGACATCGCGCGGGACCTCAATCGGTACGGCCGCAACAGCCAAAGAGCGTGCGGCTGCGGGGCTCAATCCGGTTTCGGGGCTTGATGTGGCACTGGAAGATGCCGATAAGATCGCAACTTCAGGTGCCACCGCAACCGTGCAGGCATTGTCTGACTTGATTGAGTCCGGTAACCCGTTGTTTAAAAACGGTGAATTATGGACACCACACCGACCTGTCAGACCTGCGAAGTCTGAAGGTGGTCTGGCGATCAAGCTGGAGACCGAATTCACTCCTTCCGGTGATCAGCCGACAGCGATCAAAGATTTGGTTGCAGGCTTGCAGGATGGTGATCGCACGCAGGTGCTGCTTGGTGTGACGGGTTCGGGTAAAACTTTCACCATGGCGCAGGTTATTCAAGAAACGCAGCGGCCGGCGCTCATTTTAGCGCCGAACAAGACATTGGCTGCCCAGCTTTATGGTGAGTTCAAAAGCTTCTTCCCGAATAATGCGGTCGAATATTTCGTATCCTATTATGATTATTATCAGCCGGAAGCCTATGTGCCGCGCTCTGATACATTTATTGAAAAGGAATCATCGATCAACGAGCAGATCGACCGGATGCGCCATGCGGCGACCCGTTCGCTGCTGGAACGCGATGACTGTATTATCGTTGCGTCGGTTTCTTGTATTTACGGTATCGGCTCGGTTGAAACCTATACCGCAATGACTTTCGAGATGAAGATTGGTGACAGGCTGGATCAACGCCAATTGCTTGCCGATCTGGTCGCCCAGCAATATAAACGGCAGGATATCAATTTTGTCCGTGGTTCTTTTCGTGTGCGCGGCGATACGATTGAAATTTTTCCTGCCCACTTGGAAGACAGCGCTTGGCGTATTTCGATGTTCGGCGACGAGATTGAAACCATTACCGAATTTGACCCGCTGACCGGGCAAAAAACCGGCGACCTGCAATCGGTCAAAATTTATGCAAATTCGCACTATGTAACGCCGCGGCCAACACTTAATCAGGCGATTAAATCGATCAAATCAGAACTGCATGATCGTTTGGAAGAACTGACGAGAGCAGGGCGATTGCTGGAAGCGCAGCGCTTGGAGCAGCGCACCACTTTTGATCTGGAAATGCTGGAAGCAACCGGCGTTTGTGCGGGAATTGAAAACTATTCCCGTTACTTGACGGGTCGCAAACCAGGAGAGCCGCCTCCGACCTTGTTTGAATATATTCCGGATAATGCGCTTGTCTTTATTGATGAAAGCCATGTGACCATTCCGCAAATCGGCGGCATGTATCGAGGTGACTTCAGACGTAAAGCGACATTGGCAGAATATGGTTTCCGGCTGCCATCTTGTTTGGATAACCGCCCGTTACGGTTTGAAGAATGGGATGCAATGCGCCCGCAAACTGTGGCTGTTTCGGCAACGCCTGGTAAATGGGAAATGGAGGAGGCGGGCGGTGTCTTCGCCGAGCAGGTCATTCGTCCGACCGGTCTGATTGATCCGCCAGTGGAAGTGCGTCCGGCAAAAAGTCAGGTTGACGATGTACTGGGCGAAATTCGCGCAACCGCCAAGCAAGGCTACCGTACATTGGTGACAGTACTCACCAAGCGTATGGCTGAAGATCTGACCGAATATCTGCATGAGCAGGGTGTGCGCGTTCGCTATATGCACTCCGATATTGATACGCTTGAACGTATCGAGATCATTCGTGACTTACGTCTTGGTGCTTTCGATGTGCTGATCGGTATCAACTTGCTGCGTGAAGGTCTCGACATTCCCGAATGTGGCTTTGTGGCTATTCTGGATGCCGACAAGGAAGGCTTCCTGCGCTCTGAAACATCGCTTGTCCAGACTATCGGCCGTGCGGCGCGTAACGTTGACGGCAAGGTCATTCTTTATGCGGACAAGATCACCGGCTCGATGAGCCGTGCGATGGAAGAAACGACGCGCCGTCGTGCCAAGCAGGTGGCTTATAACGAAGCCAACGGCATCACACCGGCCAGTGTGCGTAAGAATATTACTGATATTCTCAATTCCGTTTACGAGCAGGATCACGTACGTGCCAATCTTTCCGGCTTTGCCGAAGAAGGAGCTTTGGTCGGCAACAATCTGGCAGCGCATATGGAGCATTTGGAAAAAGAAATGCGGACGGCGGCGTCTGATCTTGACTTTGAAACAGCGGCGCGCCTGCGTGATGAGTTGAAACGCCTGCGCGAGACCGAACTGGCGATTTCAGATGATCCGATGGCGCGTGAAGTGGAACTGGAAAGTCCGGTGACGGGGCGCACCAAAGGACGCCACAATGCCGGGCGCAAACTACACCGCACCGTTGATGATGTACCTGAAAAGAGTTTGTTCCAAAAGCCGTCACTTGATGATATGGGGCCGGGCACCGACACTGCCAAACCGCGTCATACGGGTGCAGTACCGGTTGATGACGGAGAATTTATCAAACGTGGCCGCATTGGTATAGGCTCTTATGAAGATGCGGGCGAAATGGCACGTAAAAAACGTCGTCCGGGTAAAACTGGCAGGCCGGGTCGTTAAAGTTGTTCAGTTTGCGGCATTAAAAAAGGAGGGCATTGCCCTCCTTTTTACTTTTCATTTTTTAAAGCTCAGGCCGTTTCTCATTCCACATTTTTTGGCGCAAGGAACGATCTTTCCGGATCACTTCATTGAGTTTGTCCGGCCCGAGTTCTTCCATCATATTTTTGTTGCCATTGAACAAAGAGCGACCGACACCGGCACGGCCATCGGGCAGGTTCATACCTAACAGTTCAAGAATGGTCGGGAAAAGATCAAACATTGCAGCTTCACGCTTGATGACGCGCGGTTCGATACCGTCACCTACAACAGTAAAGTAGTCCATACGGTTGAATTGATTAAGCTCATCAGAATGCGGATTATCCATGATCAGATGATCATTATGTACCACAACGATGGTGTTTTCGAGCAAGCCTTTGGCGCGCAGTGTCTCGATGGTTTTCTGGATGTGATAGCCGGAGCATTTAATGGCAAATTGCATGCCGCTTAAATTGCCTTGCTCTATATTTTTCTTACAGGTGCGGGTTGGAAAACCGCTTGAAGCATGGCCCCCAATGGTCGCCATGAAAAATGCAAAAGGTTGTTCTTCCTGATGCAATTCTTCGATGCGTTTTTCTGCAAGATCCAGCAATGTGTCATCATAAAGACCCCAATAGCTGGTATAGTCGCCTGCGAGCTTTTCATAATTATCAAAATGGGTTGTGCGGTTGAAATGGTGATCGTCCAGATAAGCGCCAAGACCGGCAAAGTTGCGACCGCCGCCATTCATATATTCGGTATGATAACCATTGGCGCTTAAAATATCCGGCAGACAGTAAATACCGGTGAAGAAATCTTTATGACGCGAAAAATTATTGCCGCGATAAAGGCCACGCGGTTGCAATGGTACACCACATTGTGACGTCATGAAACCGGCCATTGTCCAGCCGGTATTGGTAACCTGGCGCAAACCCTGTGCTTCTATACCTGTCGCAGCCAACTCTAAAAATTCGGCGAATATCTCCTCGCCGTGTTCAATTTCGGCAAAGGTACGCTCTGTGCTTTCGGCATAAATAATGATGATGTTCTTCTTGTTAACGCCGTTCGCAAATTGCAAAGGTGGCTGCACATAATTTTCAAAGAGTGTCTGGTCTTTTCTGCCATAGTAGAAATCATAAACATTCCAGAAAAACGGATTGAGTATCAACAATATGACCGCGATAAGCGGATCCAATGTTTTGAAACGTTTATCATGGCGTTTGAAAAACAACATCGGAATGAGAAAGCTGAGAAAAGACAGCACAAGGAAGACAACTCTGTTGCCCTGTACTGTTGGCCTGCCGCCATCAACACCCATTTCCATGTGATAGAGCACGGCGCCGAAATCAAAATCGCCAAAAATGAGAAAAATGCCCATATAGGCTGTCATCAGCAGAAGCGGAATGAAGCTCCACAACAGATAATATCTTTTATTGATATTTCTGTCGTCATTGAACGGGATCAGGCGTGAAATAATGATAGCGCCAATAAAGTATAGAACAGTTTCAATATTCCCAAGATCAAAATATTTTCCCAAAGAATAAAGAAGCGAGACCATCAGGAAAAAAGAGGCGAGACGTTTCTTTTCGATCATTCTTATGCCTGTCAAAGTTCATTTTATTAAAATAGAGAAACTGTCATGAATTATGGTCAGGTTGTCATAATCCAGACATGGAAACGTCACAATAGCTTTTGGCATAAATGAACTTATTAATTTGTCTTATCTTTGATTTGCGTTGGCAATAAAAAACGGCCTGTTTTTTACAGGCCGTTTTTTATACATCAGAGTTTTTTATGCTCAGCATTGCCCCGCCTTGGCATAACGGTAACCGGCGCGTTGTGCTTCGCAAGCATTAGCGAAACTGCGTTTGTCTTTGCCCCTTATTGCGCATACAGGTTTGAATTCTCTGGTGCAGGCCATGTTTGATGGTTTTGTAGGTTTAAGTTGGGGCGGACGCGGCCGATGGGGTTGGTTTGGCTGAATTTGATTGTTGCCCCAGCCGTTATTAGGGCGGCTGCCACATTCGCCTTGCGAGATAACTCTATACCCTTGAGCATTGGCTACACATTGATTTGGTAAGGTTTTACGCACATTATTACGTTGAGCGCAAACTGGTGCGTAAATATAAGGGCATGCGGTTTGTACTGGATGTGGTTTTACAACAGGACGGTTGCTGTTATTACTTTCAACGACACAGCCGGATAGAACGAGTAATGCAGATATCAGACCAAGTTTTTTGAAACTTATCATAATGTAAACACTCTGAATGTTTATTTAGCTAAACTGGTTTGATATTTTGTTCCAGTTTTCACTAAGCGTTGATTTTCTGCAAGACTTGTCAGCTCTGAAAATAGTTTTCTATCAGAACCGAAAAAATGCGATATATTTTCAGAATGAATTTTCTTATGAGGTTTGGCAATAGAAATCGTATGAATGCCGACTTAGAATTTTATAGTTGGCAGGCTTGAAAGCTGTTACCATTTTAACGTCTTGGCGTTATAGCAGGCTGGGTCATTGATGAATGCGGCAAACAGTTAAGCCCTACAAATTGTTATCTGGACTGCTCCTTGGTGCTGTTTTCTATTTCGGGTCGCAGATATCTTTTGCCGAAACAGATGCGCAATTGACGACGCAAACACTGCAGGAAAAAGCGCCTGACATTGAACAAGTTTGTTTGTTGCTGGAGGATTCTGCCACAATCCATCAGCTTCCGTCGGGTTTTTTTGCGCGTTTGATTTGGAAAGAAAGCCGCTTTGATCATTTGGCCGTTAGTCCTGTCGGTGCGCAGGGGATTGCGCAATTTATGCCAGCCACTGCACGCGAGCGAGGCCTCGCCGATCCTTTTGACTATAGTCAGGCGATCCCGGCCTCTGCCGCTTTGCTGGCGGATTTGAAACGGGAGTTTGGCAATTGGGGTTTAGCGGCTGCAGCTTATAATGCGGGTTCCGGCCGGGTGCGTGGCTGGCTTAATCGCGGTGGCTTTTTGCCGCTCGAAACTGAAAGTTATGTGCTCGATATTACCGGTACCTATGCGGATGATTTTATTGGTGCGCCTTCCAAAGAGATGCAACCTTTGGATAAAGAACTGGATTTTTTGAGTGCTTGCAAAAGACTGCCGATTATTGCGACCCGCATGATTGCTCAAGCCAGGATAAAGCCACAACCATGGGGCATTCAGGTTGCAGGTAATTTCAAGCGCGCTGTTGCTGTCGCGCAGTGGGGACGTTTGCGCAAACACTATAAAAACATCATTGGCAGTAAGGAGCCGCATATCAGCCGGCAGCGTTCAGCGATGGGCAGATGGGGGATTTATGCCGTGCGTATTGGCGCTGATAGCCGTGCGGAAGCAGACAATATCTGCAATAAATTACGCGATTCTGGTGGTGGTTGTATTGTGACCCGCAACCGTTAGTGGCAGCATTGTCAATGCATATCTGACAGGATGAAACGATCATCAGCTTTTTATTAGAGCTGATAGTAGAGAATAGCTTTTTATCAATATTGATATTAAGAAATAATATACATGAACAAATGACAATTTTTGTAATTATATTGCACCTTGTATATGCAGTAATACTAAATGATAGGTCGTATGATCTTAAAATCAAAAAATTTGCTTGCCAAATCGCCTTAGTTCGCGCAGTCTTCAATGGTTCGGGCATTTTGCGAACAATGGAAGACAGGAAGAATTGCGTGTCGGAACCGCTATAAGTTCCGAGTCGGACAACCGGCAATGATCAGCTCCTTCCCTTATTTCGAGAACTGCCTGCATGACCCTCCGCCGGGCGTGTGGTGCGTTTGGCGGTCGATAATTCTGCTTTCTCCCATGAGAACGCAGCGCCAGGAAAAGGAACGGATCCAATGGCACAGACCGGTTTGGTCAAGTTTTTTAATAATGAAAAAGGTTTTGGCTTTATCAAACCTGATGATGGCGGCGCAGATATTTTCGTACATATCTCTGCTGTACAGGCATCAGGCTTGGCAGGTCTGACTGACAATCAAAAGGTTTCTTTCGAAACTGAACCTGATCGTCGTGGCAAAGGCCCTAAAGCTGTAAATATTACAGTTACCGAATAATTGAACCAAAGCGGGTGCGTCGGCTTTGGCCGCGCAATTGCTTTTAAGCACTGTCGCAGCCTGATGCTTTATTGATGTGGCTGCGGCGATGCAGATCGTTGTGCTTTTCAAGCTGGCGCGAGACCTGTTTGCGCGCTTATCTGTCAGGTTGTATATTTGGTGATTGCTTGATCAATGATCGTGCTTTTAAATAACGCCGAATATAAAAATACCCCGGTCGATGCCGGGGTTTTTGTTTTTATGATGCTTTTTAGAGCATGTCTCCCAAAAGGGCACCGGTTTTGGGATAAAGACATGCGTAAAAACAAAACGTTAGAGCGAGCACAGTGGATACGATTAAGTGCGACACGCTCTAGATAATCAACAGCGGTTCATTTTTAACCGAGCGGATTGTGAGTGCGGTCCGCACAGAATCCACATTAGGTGTTGAAGTGAGTTCTTCAATAACAAAGGTCTGGAAGGTGTTCAAATCGGGTGCAACACAGTGCAAGAGAAAATCCGATTCACCGGAAACCATCCATGCACGCCGTACAAGCGGCCATAATTTGCTCTTTTCGGCAAAGGCTCTTAAATCGGCATCGGACTGACGATGCAAGCCAACCGAACAGAAAGCAACCAGATCCTGACCCAATGTCGCGCCATTCAAAATTGCGCGATAACCGTTAATGACGCCACTTTCTTCCAATTTGCGAACGCGACGTAAGCAAGGCGGAGCAGAGATACCTACTCTTTCGGCCAGCTCGACATTCGTGATGCGCCCATTATCTTGCAGCTCTCTAAGAATTTTCCAATCAATCTCGTCAAGGTCAGCCTTAATAGGCATTAGTCACTCCGTACGCAATGAAGTTGCGATAATTTGTAATAATAATGTGTGATTCCCAAGAGCAGTAATGCATTATTGCTCTTAGCAAAAATTTCGTGCGGATGTAAATCATTCATTATGGGTGTTGAGGAGCTTGAAACCCGCCATTTATAGCCTAAATAGGGCAGTAATACTGTCTTACTTGACCCAAAAGGCCTTTGTAAACAGGATGAAAACAGTTACCAGTTCCAAACGTCCCGCCAGCATCAGAAAACTTAAGATCCATAATGCGCTGTCACGAACAGTTGAATAGTTGCCGACCGGCCCGATTGTTTCGCCAAGGCCGGGGCCGACATTGGAAAGCGCTGTTAATGCGCCGGTAAAAGCGGTGATAAAATCTAAACCCACACTGGCAAGAAGAACTGCGCCGATCACCAGTGAAGCAATGTAGAGAAATAGATAGAGCAATACGACCTGGGCAATGTCGCCGGTAATTTCTGAATCGCCATAATGCATTTTGATCACCGCATGCGGCATGATCAGACGCGCGAGATTGGCACGGGTCAGGCTGACTAAAATGATCAGGCGGTTCATCTTGATGCCGCCCGATGTGGAGCCGGCACAGCCGCCTAAAAAAGATGCAAGAAAGAAAATGCCGAGTGCCGGAGGCCCCCAAAGCGAATAATCTTCTGTCGCATAGCCGGTGGTGGTGATGACGGAAACAAAATGAAAGGATGCCGATATCAGCGCATCGCCAAAGGGAATATTCTGGCCAACGCGTAAAACTATGGCGAGTGCAAAACTGAAGCTGATGACAATGGCAAAGAACAATTTCACTTGCGGATCGAATAATGTGTTGTTGCTTCGGGGTGTTAAAGCTTTGATGTAGAAAATAAACGGCAGGGCTGAAAGTGCCATAAAGATGGTCGAGACGATCAATAATGCTTTGTTGCCGGCATAAAATCCGAGAGAATTGTCATGAGTGGAAAAACCTGCTGTTGCAACAGTGGTGAGGCCGTGATTGACCGCATCAAACATATTCATGCCTACAGCAAAATAAGCGATAATGCAGGCAGTGGTCATGGTGCCGTAAGCCAGCACGATACCGAGCGCGATCTGGTTCATGCGCGGCAGCACTTTTTCCGATTTGTCGGAATTTTCCATATGAAACAGTGCCAAGCCACCAACGCGCAAAGATGGCAGCATCAAAAGTGCCAAACCGATAAAGCCGATACCCCCGATCCAGCATAGTAATGAGCGCCAAAGCAGAATACCGCGCTGCATTTCATCAAGTTGGGTGAGGGCGGTTGCACCAGTAGACGTTACGCCGGAAATTGCTTCAAAAAATGCGGTGGCGTAAGAAATCGGCAGATGCGAAAAATAAAGTGGTACGGAACCTAAAAAAGCAGCTGTCAGCCAGATACTGGTGGTGAGTAAAAAGCCGAGCCGTGGGGTAAAGCGGATATGCTGCCCTTGTGTTGCCGCCAGCACCATGGTGCAAAAAGCGGCAGTCGCTGCTGAAGAGCGCACAAAAACCAGCCAGTCATCATTATTATCGCGCAGGTCAATAGCTGCCGGCAGTAGCATAGCCACAGCCATGATCAGCCCGAAGCGCGCACAAATATTACTGACTGAACGAAAAATGGCACCTTCTCCGTGGCCGGACATAAGACAAAAGCATGAGCTGTTCTTCTTAGCCGCTGTCGTAATTTCCTGCAATGCGGCGGATGGCGATAAGCATTATGTTTTTTATGCCACAAGCTGTGGCTAAACAGGTCATTGCCGAGCACTTATCTTGCAAATGGTGATGCTGGAACTTACCTTGGACACAATGTCTGGCCAGTTAGCTGCCAACATTGAAAATGATGATTCTGACAAGTCAGTCAAATAGCTGATTGTTGCCCTTAAATTTATGCCCGAGAGGAATTTTTTCATGTCACAGCGTCATGCGCCAGTTATCATTATTGGCTCTGGTCCTGCCGGTTATACGGCGGCCATTTATGCAGCGCGTGCCATGTTAAAACCTTTGATCATCACCGGCATGCAGCAGGGCGGCCAGCTGATGATCACCACGGAAGTGGAAAATTATCCAGGCTATGCCGATCCGGTTCAGGGTCCGTGGATGATGGAGCAGATGGCAAAGCAGGCCGAAAATGTCGGCGCGGAAATTGCTTATGATCTCATCACGGAAGTGAAGATTGATCAGCGTCCATTTCAGCTGATCGGTGATTCAGGCACTGTTTACACTTGCGATGCACTGATTATTGCGACCGGTGCGCAGGCAAAATGGCTTGGTCTGGAAAGTGAACAGACCTTTATGGGGGGCGGCGTATCCGCTTGTGCAACCTGTGACGGTTTCTTCTATCGCGGCCGTGATGTTGTTGTAGTTGGTGGCGGTAATACTGCGGTTGAAGAAGCGCTTTATCTTTCGCATATCGCCAAATCCGTAACCCTTGTTCACCGTCGCGATTTTCTGCGTGGCGAAAAAATCCTGCATGACCGCTTGTTGAAGCGTGACAATGTGAAAGTCATCTGGAACAGTGTTGTTGATGAAATAACGGGCAATGAAGCAAAGCCGCCGGTTGGTGCAACTGTCACAGGTGTGCGTTTGAAGAATGTTCAGACGGGAGAACTGAGCGAACTTGAAACGCATGGTGTGTTTGTTGCGATCGGACATGCTCCGGCGGTGGAGCTATTTGCCGGTAAACTGAAGCAGAAGCCAAATGGCTATTTGTGGACGGCGCCGGATTCAACCGCAACCGATGTTGAGGGCGTGTTTGCAGCCGGTGATGTGGCAGATGATGTCTATCGTCAGGCAGTAACGGCCGCAGGCCTTGGTTGTATGGCAGCTTTGGAAGCAGAACGTTGGCTGGCAGCTCAGGAAACTGTCAACGAAGCAGCCGAATAAAATAAAAAGGGGATACACGTGGTCGCTCCGCTCGACTGGGATAAATTGCGTATTTTCCATGCAGCAGCTGAGGCAGGGTCTTTTACCCACGCCGCACAGACGCTGCATTTGTCGCAATCAGCAATTTCAAGGCAAGTAAGTGCCTTGGAGCAAGATGTCGGTGTGCCGTTATTTCACCGGCATGCGCGCGGTCTTATTCTTACCGAACAGGGTGAGATTTTGTATCGCACGGCACATGATGTGCTGATGAAGCTGGAAAATGTCCGTTCGAAATTGGCTGACAGTAAAGAAAAGCCAAGCGGGCGGTTGCGCGTCACTACGACCGTTGGTCTTGGTACCGGCTGGTTGATGGAGCGTATTCAGGAATTCATCGAACTTTATCCTGATGTGCAATTGCAGCTTATTCTCGACAATGAAGAACTGGATCTGACCATGCGCCATGCGGATTGTGCAATCCGTCTGCGCCAGCCCCAGCAGCCTGATTTAATCCAGCGCCGTTTATTTACGGTGCATATGCATGTTTATGCCTCTGCCGCTTATGTTGCCAAATATGGTAAGCTGAGCTCGCTGGAGCAACTGGATGAACATCGTATTATCACCTTTGGTGAGATGGCACCAAGCTATCTGACCAGCCTTAACTGGCTTGAAATTGCCGGCCGCACCGATGGAAGTGAGCGGGTTTCGGCATTGCAGGTCAACAATCTGCAATCGATCCGTCGTGCGGTCGAGCGTGGTATCGGCATTGGTGTATTGCCCGATTATATGGTCGATAAAGAAGCCGGTTTGGTGCAAATGGTGCCTGATCTGGAAGAAACGCCATCCTTTGATACATTCTTTTGTTATCCGGAAGCATTGAAAAATTCAGCCAAATTGCATGTGTTTCGTGATTTCCTCTTCTCGAAGGCACGCAACTGGGCTTACTGATTGCATGAATGATGCAATGGCTCTTATCCAAAAGGCTTAGTCCCAATCACGGATTAAGCCTTTTTTATTTTGTGAATCTATTAAGGCATTGATATTATTGTATTTTAAAATTCCACTAAAGCTATGTGATTTATGCATGGCTGGGTTGCGATAAGGTCTGTTGTTATTGGCGGCTAATAAGTGCATATAAAGGCCATCTCAGTGATGCGTTTCTCCTCCCATTTGCGCATCATGAGTGTTCCCCTCTGAAGGATTGCTTTTACGCTCCTTCAAAACTTTATAGCCGGACGTTTTGTCCGGCTTTTTTTTGTCTAAATTTCTGATCTGTTTTGTAGTTGTGTTGAGGAATGTAGCCACAAAAAAAGGAGCCGTCAGGCTCCTTTATTATCTAGAATGCAGGCAGAGCTTAACGCAGGCTGGCGCAGAAACGCTGAATGCGCTTGCAGGCTTCTTCAAGCAGGTCTTCCGATGTTGCATAGGAAATACGGAAGTTTGGTCCAAGACCAAACGCCGAACCATGCACGACGGCCACACCTTCTGCTTCAAGCAATTCAGAGACGAAATCTTCGTCAGTTTCAATGACTTTACCGGATTCAGTTTTTTTACCGATCAGGTCAGCGCAGGACGGATAAACGTAGAATGCGCCTTCCGGTGTCGGGCAGGTAATGCCTTTGGCCTGATTGAGCATTGAAACCACCAGATCACGGCGACCCTGGAAGATTGCTTTGTTCTGGGAGATAAAGTCCTGCGGGCCGTTGAGCGCTTCAACAGCTGCCCACTGAGCCACAGAGCAAGCACCGGAGGTCTGCTGACCTTGTACCATATCCATGGCCTTGATCAGCTCCAGCGGGCCTGCGGCATAACCAATACGCCAGCCGGTCATCGCATAGGCTTTCGACACACCATTCATGGTCAGGGTGCGGTCATAGAGTGACGGCTCAACCTGCGCAGGGGTGGTGAATTTGAAATCGCCATAAACGAGATGCTCATACATATCGTCGGTGAGAATCCATACATGCGGATGACGCACCAGCACTTCGGTCAGGCTTTTCAACTCGGCTTCCGTGTAAGCTGCACCGGTTGGGTTGGATGGTGAGTTGAACACCAGCCATTTGGTCTTTGGGGTAATGGCTTTTTCAAGCGCATCAGCAGTCAGCTTGAAATTGTCTTCCATACGGGTGTTGACGAAAACAGGTGTGCCGCCATTCAGCGCTGCCATTTCCGGATAGCTGACCCAGTAAGGGGCAGGGACAATGACTTCGTCGCCCGGATTGAGCGTTGCCATGAATGCATTGAACAGGATCTGCTTACCGCCGGTGCCGACGATGACTTGTTCGGGCGTATAATCAAGGCCGTTTTCGCGTTTGAACTTGCCGACAATTGCTTTGCGCAGCTCGATAATGCCTGCCACAGCGGTGTATTTGGTTTCACCACGGTTGATCGCGTCAATGGCGGCCTGTTTGATATGCACTGGCGTATCAAAATCAGGTTCACCAGCACCAAGACCAATCACATCCTTGCCTTTAGCCTTCAGCTCGCGGGCTTTTTGGCTGACAGCAATCGTTGCTGATGGCTTAACACGGGAAAGGGCGTCGGCAAGAAATGCCATAATCATTCTCCTCAGTGGCAGATGAAAATTATGAAATCGCGCTTTAGCGATTTTATCATTCTGCTATGTCGCATCGGGTAACAAAGCGCAAGAAAAGCTTTGCATTTTGGTACGGAAATTTCGTCACATTTTAATTTCGGCTGGCCGAGGAATGTGAAATTGACAGAATTGCACCTCAGCCGTCGCGCTGACTAATGTTCTACAAAATTGAAGAGCGGGACAAGTGCCGGATAGGTACAAGAAAGTTAGGCGCAAAGAAAAAGGCGGGTTAAAAACCCGCCTTCTTCATGAAACTCACTTGTTGCTTATTAAGCAGCAACGAGATTGTCAGCCGAAGAGCGGCCTGAACGACGATCCTGAACGATTTCGTAAGAAACCTTCTGACCTTCATCAAGGGAGTTGAGGCCAGCGCGCTGAACAGCGGAGATATGAACGAAAACGTCAGTACCGCCCTGATCAGGTTGAATGAAGCCGAAGCCCTTGGTCGTATTAAACCACTTTACAGTTCCCGTAGCCATGGGAAATTCCTTTGCGTAACGTATAGAGTCAAGTCCGTATGGTTTTCACACGTCCCGTGGATCGAAATTATGGATTGGAGATCGTCAGGAAGCGCGAACATGCCGCACGGGTCGCAAAGTCACTCGACCGAAAAATCGATACATGCCTTATACGCTATTATTTAAGAAGGCACAAGCGGGCACAAAGGCGAATAAATTGATGAAAAATCATTGATAAATCAGCAAAATAATAAAGGATTTTAAAGAAAAACCGGCTTTAGTTTAAGCTGATTTTATGGAAACGAACATGGAAAATGCCATGAGCCTTTTATAACATCATCGCCATTAAAAAAGCCGGTGAGGTCATCACCGGCTTTTTTATTGTTACTGTCAAGCAGTGAAGTAATCTTGCAGCGGGCGCACTTTGAGTGAACCGGCTTTCAATGCCGCGATTGCTTCCGCGGCTGATTCTGCACCGGAAATAGTGGTGTAGTAAGGCAGTTTGTGCATCAAAGTTGCGCGACGGATTGATTTGGAATCCGACACGGCGCTGGCACTGTCCGTAGTATTGAAGACCAGATGCACCTGACGATTGCGGATTGCATCTTCAATATGCGGACGACCTTCGATAACCTTGTTGACCTTGGCAGCACTCACACCATGTTCGGCGAGGAAGCGCTGTGTGCCGCCAGTGGCAACAACACTGAAGCCGAGATCGGCAAGCTTTTTGACGGCTGGCAGAATGCGCTCTTTGTCTTCGTCACGAACCGACACAAACACTGTACCTTCACGCGGAAGATCAACACCTGCACCAAGCTGTGCTTTGGCGAAAGCGACTGCGAAGTCGTAATCCAGGCCCATCACTTCACCGGTCGAACGCATTTCAGGTCCGAGAAGCGTGTCGACGCCCGGGAAGCGGGCAAACGGGAACACGGCTTCTTTGACTGCAATATGCGGACGCTTCGACATATCCGGCTCGCCGCCATATGAATCAAGCGCTGATTTCAGGCTTTCACCGGCCATGATGCGGGCTGCAACCTTGGCAATCGGCGTGCCGATGGCTTTAGCCACAAACGGAACGGTACGGGATGCACGCGGGTTGACTTCGAGAACGAAGATCTGACCCTTCTGGATTGCAAACTGGACGTTCATCAGGCCGACAACATTGAGCGCTTTGGCAAGAGCTGCGGTCTGACGCTTCAGTTCTGCAACGATTTCCGGTGTCAAAGTGTGAACCGGCAATGAACAGGCACTGTCGCCGGAGTGAATGCCAGCTTCTTCAATATGCTCCATAATACCGGAAACGTAAGTGTCGGTGCCATCGCACAGGCAATCCACATCCACCTCGATCGCATCAACCAGATAGGTATCGAACAACAGCGGATTTTTGCCCAGCAATGTGTTGATCTGACCGGTTTTATCGTTTGGATATTTAGCCTTGATGTCTTCCGGTACCAGTTCAGGCACAGTGTCGAGCAGGTATGACTGCAGGCCGCGTTCGTCCTGAATGATCTGCATTGCACGGCCGCCAAGCACGTAAGAAGGACGGACAACCAACGGGAAGCCCAGATCACCGGCAATGAGGCGCGCCTGTTCAACCGAATAGGCAATGCCGTTTTTCGGCTGGTTGAGATCGTTTTTGATCAGCAGCTTCTGGAAGCGGTCACGATCTTCTGCAAGGTCAATTGCATCAGGCGATGTGCCCAGAATTGGAATGCCGGCTTTTTCAAGCGCTTCAGCCAGTTTCAGCGGGGTCTGACCACCAAACTGAACGATAACGCCGTGCAATGTGCCGGCTTCCTGCTCAACACGCAGGATTTCAAGCACATCTTCAGCAGTCAGCGGCTCGAAATAGAGGCGGTCTGAAGTGTCATAGTCGGTCGAAACTGTTTCAGGGTTACAGTTGACCATGATGGCTTCATAATCAGCGTCACCCAGTGCAAAAGCGGCATGGCAGCAGCAATAGTCGAATTCGATACCCTGACCGATACGGTTAGGGCCACCGCCAAGAATAACAACTTTCTTACGATCCGAAACGCCAGCTTCCGATGCGGTGCTACCTGCAAACGGAGTTTCATAAGTCGAATACATATAAGCAGTTGGAGACGCGAATTCGGCAGCACATGTATCAATGCGTTTGAAAACCGGATGAACCTTCAACTCGGCGCGCAGCTTGGCGATGTCGCTTGCATCCTGACCGGTGAGGCTGGCCAAACGGGCATCGGAGAAGCCCATAGCTTTCAGCATACGCAGGTTTTCAGCATCCTGCGGTACACCATGTTCGCGCACGCGCTGTTCCATCTGAACGATTTCGGCAATCTGATCGAGGAACCAAGGGTCGATCTTGCTCGCATCATGGATCTGCTCATTGGTTAGGCCCAGACGCATGGATTGTGCGACATGGCGCAGACGATCCGGTGTCGGTGTGCCAATAGCTGCGCGGATGGCGTTCTTTTCGTCGCCGTCTTCAATGCCTGGAATGGAGATTTCGTCAAAACCGGTGAGGCCGGTTTCAAGGCCGCGCAGAGCTTTTTGCAAACTCTCCTGAAAAGTACGGCCGATAGCCATCACTTCACCAACCGATTTCATCGCAGTGGTGAGGATAGGGGATGAGCCCGGGAATTTTTCGAAAGCAAAACGCGGGATTTTGGTGACAACATAGTCAATGCTTGGTTCAAACGAAGCAGGGGTTGCGCCACCGGTAATGTCGTTGTCCAACTCGTCCAGTGTATAGCCGACAGCCAGTTTGGCTGCGACTTTCGCAATCGGGAAGCCGGTTGCTTTGGAAGCAAGAGCCGATGAACGTGACACGCGCGGGTTCATTTCAATGACAATCATACGGCCATTGGCCGGATTGATCGCAAACTGAACGTTGGAACCACCAGTTTCAACACCGATTTCACGTAAGACCGCAATCGATGCATTACGCATGATTTGGTATTCTTTATCGGTCAGCGTCAAGGCCGGTGCCACTGTGATACTGTCACCGGTGTGAACGCCCATCGGATCAACGTTTTCAATCGAGCAGATGATGATGCAGTTGTCCGCTTTATCGCGCACAACTTCCATTTCATATTCTTTCCAGCCGAGAACGGATTCTTCGATCAGCACTTCTGTAGTTGGTGAGGCATCAAGGCCGCCTTCAATAATGTCGAAGAACTCCTGACGGTTGTAGGCAATACCGCCGCCAGTGCCGCCAAGGGTAAAGCTCGGGCGGATAATGGCCGGAAGACCGACAACATCAAGCGCTTGAGCCGCTTTCGATAAAGCGTGACCCATATAGCGCTGTTTGCGGTCGCTTTCACCAAGCTGCCATTCGGTTTCAAGCTTGTCGAGCGCCTGATCAAGTTCATCACCTGAAAAGCTGGCGCGCAGTTCTGCGCGGCGGGCTTCGTGGGCTTTGCGGTCTTCTTCTTTAACTTCTGTCGCATTGGCGAGGAAAGATGTTGGTGTATCCAAACCAATTTTTTGCATGGCTTCACGAAAGAGAGCGCGGTCTTCAGCTTTATCAATCGCTTGCGCGTCGGCACCAATCATCTCTACATTATAGCGTTCAAGGATACCCATGCGACGCAGGGACAAAGCAGTATTGAGTGCTGTCTGGCCACCCATCGTCGGCAACAATGCGTCGGGGCGTTCTTTGGCAATGATTTTTGCCACAACTTCCGGTGTGATCGGCTCGATATAAGTCGCATCTGCCAAATCCGGATCGGTCATGATGGTGGCCGGATTGGAGTTGACGAGGATGATGCGGTAGCCTTCCTCTTTCAGTGCTTTACAAGCTTGCGTACCTGAATAGTCAAATTCACATGCCTGACCGATAACAATAGGTCCGGCACCGATAATAAGGATAGATTTTATATCTGTACGTTTCGGCATGGTGACATCCTATTGTTTGCTTAGCCTGCCAGAAAAGCCCGCACGGATATCCGGCGGGTTGGCGGCAATTTAAATTATTGGGCTAAGCGTGCCTTATAGGCAATGATCGCTTTAAGCGGAACCCTCTAATTTCATTTTTATGGCATTATTTTGCATGTTAGCACCATATTTTTTGCATAGCGGTGTCTGTCAGAGCAGAGGGGCGTGCGAATTTGGCAAATATGCATAAACAGCAGACGTCTTTTGTCAAAGAAAATGTGTTTCTGAATAGAATAAAGAATCTCTGTGTGATTAATAATGGGAAACACAAAATCGGTTCATTCATATTTCTTGTGCGGGAACCCTATGGCCTATGCAATCGTTGAAGATAAAAATGGGCAAGTTACAGCTCAAAATGATCGTTTGGGCCATTTTGTGCTATAAGTTTAAAAGTTAAAGCTGAACAGGGAGTTCGCGCATGCGTTGGCAAGGCCGCAGGCAAAGTGACAATGTGGAAGATCGTCGTGTGAACGGCGATAATGGTTTGGGTGGCGGCCGAGGCGGTTTTGGCGGCGGATTTGGCGGCCCCGGTTTTCGTATCGTGCGCGGCGGCGGTGTGTCCGGCATCGTCATTCTGGTGATTATGTTCTTCGTGTTGAAGGCTGTAGGTGTTGATCCGTGGGCTGTGCTTTTTAATGACGGCTCCATGCCGGCGCAAACCCAGTCACAGCAATCCGGCCGTTCTGTTGCCCAAGGCGGACAGGTGCAAAATGATGAAATGACACAGTTTGTCCGCACCATTCTGGCCGAAACCGAAGATACATGGAGCGGTATTTTTCAGTCACAGGGCGCACAATATCCGGCACCCTCGCTGGTTTTGTTTAAGGACCGCGTGAGCTCTGCCTGTGGTACTGCGTCATCGGCTTCGGGGCCGTTTTATTGTCCGGGCGACAAGAAGGTTTATATTGATCTGACTTTCTATGATGAATTGGCCAATCGTTTCCGTGCATCGGGTAATTTTGCGCAAGCCTATGTTTTGGCGCATGAAGTCGGACATCATGTGCAGAATTTGCTGGGTATTTTGCCAAAATTCAATCAGATGCGTCAGAATATGAGCGAAGTCGAAGCCAATAGAATGTCGGTTCGTGTTGAGTTGCAGGCCGATTGCTTTGCCGGTATCTGGGGCTATTACACTGAACAAAAGGGTTTGCTTGAAAGCGGTGATCTGGAAGATGCGCTGAATGCCGCCCACCAGATTGGCGATGATACCTTGCAGAAGCGCTCACAGGGCTATGTGGTGCCGGATAGTTTCAATCACGGCACATCCGAACAACGTGCAAAATGGTTCAAACGGGGTTTTGAAACCGGCAAGCTTGATGCCTGCGATACATTCAGTGGCGCGATTTAACAACGCTTCAGTTGATATGAAAAAGGCCGGACATGGTGTCCGGCTTTTTTTATTGTCTTGAATTTTACAGGCTTTAAGCTGCGTCGCGTTCTGGAAGTAAAACTTCTCCGCGCTTGGCACGAATCAAGTTGATAAAACGACGGAAGAGGTAATGTGAGTCTTCCGGGCCAGGTGCTGCTTCCGGGTGGTGCTGCACGGAGAAGACCGGCTTGCCGATAACCTGCAAGCCACTGTTTGAACCGTCAAACAGCGAAACATGGGTTTCTTCGACATTGTCAGGCAAGCTGTCTGAATCCACTGCAAAGCCGTGGTTCATCGAAACGATTTCAACCTTGCCGGTGGTGTAGTCTTTAACCGGATGGTTGGCACCGTGATGACCCTGATGCATCTTTTGCGTGTTGCCGCCCAGTGCACGTGCCAGCATCTGGTGACCAAGGCAAATACCAAACAGAGGAATATCGCTTTCAATCAGTTTCTGAATGGTTGGAACCGCATATTCGCCCGTTGCTGCCGGATCGCCGGGGCCGTTGGACAGGAAAATACCATCCGGCTGATAGGCCAAAATATCTTCAGCCGAAGTGGTGGCTGGAACGATGGTGATTTTTGCACCAAGGCCTGCCAGAATGCGCAGGATGTTGCGCTTTACACCGTAGTCGACAGCAACAATGTGGTATTTCGGTTCGCTCAATTCGCCGTAGCCCTGATTCCAAACCCAAGGTGCTTGTGTCCAGACCGAAGACTGGCCGCTGGTGACTTCTTTGGCCAGATCCAGACCTTCAAGACCGGCCCAGCTTTTCGCACGGGTTTTCAGTGCTTCAATGTCGAAATTGCCATTTGGATCATGCGCGATCACTGCGTTCTGTGCGCCATTTTCGCGGATAAGCGCTGTGAGAGCACGGGTATCAACGCCGTAAATGCCGATGATGCCGCGGGTTTTCAACCAAGGATCAAGTTCCTGTCCGGCGCGGTAGTTGGAAGCAATCGTTGCAGGTGCTTTAAATACGACACCGACAGCACCGGCATGATTGGCTGGTGTCAAATCTTCAACATCTTCATCATTGGCACCAACATTGCCAACGTGTGGGAAGGTGAAGGTAACAATCTGACCTGCATAAGACGGGTCAGTGAGGATTTCCTGATATCCGGTCAAGGCCGTATTAAAGCAAACTTCTGCTTCAACTGCTCCGGTTGCACCCGCGCCCATACCTTCGATGACAGTGCCATCGGCAAGAACGAGTACAGCGGTTGGCTTGGTCTTGGACCAGGGTGCAGTTGTGTGTGTGGTATTTGTCATTTGAGGCACTCCTGATCGGGCTGATGTTAAAGCGTTGCACAGCGTGACTTGAAACAAAACCGGTTTCTCGCCATATGACACACGTAAAGACGTCGGGATATGATGCTCCCGCCGTTGTGCATAGTCAAAGTTCTCTGCTAAGCCTTGGGCAATAGAGAAACACGACGCATCGGTCAATGACTGTCACGCAATCCTTGCAAAATAATTTGCAATTATGGCAGTTTTAATAGTACTGACCGTCGGTTTTTATGAATAATGCACAAATTCCTTTGAATTTTATGACCGTCAGGAGAGACGAAGATGTTGCGCCAGCAGATTACTGAGGCACTGAACAATGCTTTGAAAGCACAGGAAAAACGCCGTGTTTCTACACTGCGTTTGGTTATGGCCGCCGTTCAGGACCGCGATATAGCCAATCGTTCAGCTGGCAAGGATCCGGTCGGCGATGAAGAGCTTTTGACCATTTTGGCGAAAATGATCAAGCAGCGTGAAGATTCCTCCAAAATTTATATAGAAGGGAATCGCCCGGAGCTGGCGCAAAACGAGCAGGAAGAAATCGAAATCATTCGTGATTTTCTGCCGCAGCAATTATCAGCTGACGAAGTGAAGGCGATTTGTGCTGATATTATCAAGGAAATTGATGCACAGGGATTGCGCGATATGGGCAAGATCATGGCGGTGCTGAAAGAGCGCTATACCGGCCAGATGGATTTTGCTTTGGCCAGCAGTTTCGTTAAAGAACTGCTATCGTAAGATAGAAGCTCTGAAGCGAAACTGCGACCACTAAAATGTAGCTTCGTCAAAGAACGTCTGTGCTGAGACTATGTTTTGAAACGACACTGCGATAACTAAAAATGTAGCTTCGTTAAGGAACTTTTAGCGTCAGACATAAGCCCTGCAAGAATATCAAAAGCCGCGCTTTAAAAATGAAGCGCGGCTTTTTTAATGGTCAGGCATTTTCAGAGGTTGGATTTTTCGGCAGCTTACGTAACCGCGTGCCGCCAAGCTGACCTTCTTCTTCCAGCACCGGATAGGCAAGCGCTGCCAATAGCGAGTTGATTTGTTTCAAATCGCGAATTGTATCCAGATGAATAGTACTGCTTTCAATGCTGCGCGGAGAGCCGGCGCGAAGACGGGCAAAATGCTGACGCGTGGTTTCGCGCTCTAATTCACGCAAACGGTCTTTCTGCTGCACCAATTGACGCGCCGTATTGCTGTCACGCGAGAGCAGCACGTTGAAAGCAAGATGCGCATTGGAGAGAACCACATCGTGAAACTCGACAATTTCTTTCCAGCCTTCTTCAGTGAAGTTCAGATTTTGATCAAGTTTCTTCTGTACATGCACCAGCATATTGCGCACGATAATGTCACCCACCTGTTCCAGCTTGATGCAGGCTTCGAGCAATTCCTGCATCCGGGCTGCTTCGGTTTGGTTGAGTTTTTGTGTGGCAAGCTGGGTCAGGTAAAGTTTGACCGCCATATGCCGTTTATCGACACGGTCATCAAGGGCGGCCAGTTCATCAATACGGGTTTGGTCAGGCTTTTCAAAAACATCAATTATGCGCTGAAGCATGACTTCCACGGTTTCACAAACGCTTAAAACTTCGCGCGTCGCATTGGCCAGTGCTTGTGCTGGATGTTTTAAGGCACCTTTATCCAGCGCGCTATATTGTTCAAGCTCTGCCGGAGATTGAGGGCCGTATTTATGCGCATTGATTTGTACCAATGCTTTGGTAGTGCGCAGCACCAGACCGGAAAGTGGAATGCCGGCAATCAGAATGATGACGTTAAAGACAATATGGGCGTTGATGACTTGCGAGGCAGAATCATGACCAAGAAGCGTTAAATCAGGGTTGAAAGTCTCAACCAAAATCAACATCACCAGCGAGCCTGCACCACGCATTAGCAGATTGCCGAGCGGTACAATGCGGTTTTCCGGTGAAGCATTACGGGTGAGAATTGGCGCAATAACAGATGAACCCAGATTGACGCCCAGCACCATAACGACTGCAAGATTGGCATCAATCAACCCGCGTGAGGCAAAGCTGACCAGCAGGATGATGGCGGCAACGCTGGAATGAAACAGCCACGTCATCAATGCTGCCAGCAAATAAGCAGTGATCGGATCACCTTTCAGATAATTGACGATCACCGGCAATAACTGGCTGTCACGCAAAGGTTCGGTTGCGTGCGAGGTCATTTCCAGTGACAGGATCAGTAACGCAATACCAACGCAGATGCGACCAATCTGGCGCCATTGATGGCGCTCTGTGGTCATGGAAATGGCAGTACCTGCAACGAGCAGAAGCGGCACCATCAAGGTCAGGTCAAAGGTCAGGATTTTGACAACCAGCGCCGAGCCAAGCTCGCCGCCGCGCACGGCCATGAGTCCTGCAAGGCCAGAGACAAAGCCGGAGCCGACAAAAGAACCGACCAGCAATGTGACGGCGGTGGAGCTTTGCAACGCTATGGCAAGACCGGTGCCGAAAGCGACGGCCAGCAACGGATTTTGCATGCGGTTGCGCAAACCACGGCGCAATTGTTCGCCAAAGGCTTCTTCAACACCGGTGCGCACCATGCGGGTTGCCCATAATAGCAAAGCTACTGCACCAGCCAAATTTAAAAGGACAACGGAGCCGCTCAATGAATTTTACCCCTCCGTTGGTTTTGAAACAATGTGAATGGGCCAGAAAAGTGTGACGTGCGTATGATTATATTAAATTTTATCACGCTTTAAGTCCTAAGCTTAAGTCTCACAATATAGAATTAAAATATGGATAATCCAACCATTGATACATCAGAGTTTTATCATGGTTCTGGCACGCAAAATAAGTTTTGCACAGGGTTAAGCACTAAATGATAAATGTCGTGTGACAGAGCTTTGGATTTGAGCGACCTTAGCTCTATATATGTGATATTCTGATTTTCCGGATGAAGGTTCAAATTTCCGGCTCTGAATTGCTGTGCGCATGATTGCTGCATGCTCTTTCATGGCTACGGATTTACGAGAAGTGGTTTTTATATATGCGTTTTCCGCCGTCTTTCCTTGATGAGATCAGAGACCGCGTTCCGATCTCAACATTGATTGGAACGCGCGTTCCCTTTGATCGCAAAAAAAGCAATCCGTCACGCGGCGATTTTTGGGGTTGTTGTCCGTTTCATGGGGAAAACACCCCAAGCTTCCACTGCGAAGATCGTAAAGGTCGCTATCATTGTTTTGGTTGCGGGGTCAGCGGTGATCATTTTAACTTTCTGACCGAACTGGAAGGGTTGAAATTTCCCGAAGCGGTAGAGCGTGTAGCCGACATGGCTGGCGTGCCGATGCCGGCACGTGATCCGGAGATGGAACAACGCGAGGCGCAGCGTTCGACGCTTTTTGACGTGATGGATTTAGCCGCTTCTTATTTTGAGGCGCAGTTGCAGGCAGCCAATGGTGCCAAAGCGCGCGCTTATTTGCGTGATCGCGGGCTTTCAGCCACCACACAGCAGACATTCCGTATCGGTTATGCGCCCGACAGCCGCAATGCACTGAAAGAATTTTTAGCTTCCAAAGGTGTGTCGAAAGAACAGATGGAAGCGTGCGGCATGGTGGTGGCGGGGCCTGACATTCCGGTGTCCTATGACCGTTTTCGTGATCGCATCATGTTTCCGATTGAAGATTTGCGCGGCCGTATTATTGCTTTTGGCGGCCGTGCCATGTCGTCTGATGCGCCCGCCAAATATCTGAATTCGCCGGAAACTGAATTATTCCATAAAGGCCGTGTGCTTTATAATGGTTTGCGCGCACGTAAAGCCTCGCAGCCGCAAGGCGGTCAGCCAGCCAAACCGGTTATAGTGGTGGAAGGCTATATGGATGTGATTGCCTTGGCGCAGGCTGGCATCGGGCAAGCGGTCGCACCTCTGGGTACGGCTTTGACCGAAGATCAGCTCAATTTGTTATGGCGGATGAATCCTGAACCGATTTTGTGTTTTGACGGCGATCAGGCCGGCTTACGTGCGGCCAATCGTGTGGTGGATCTGGCGCTACCGGTGCTTAAACCCGGTCGCTCGCTGCATTTTGCCTTGTTGGCAGAGGGCAAAGACCCTGATGATCTGGTGAAGGCAGAAGGGGCACAGGGGTTTCGTGCCGTGCTTCAGGAGGCTAAGCCGCTTGCCGATATGCTCTGGATGCGTGAAACGATGGGCGGTACATTCGACACGCCTGAAAGGCGCGCCGAGTTGGAAGCGCGTTTGCGTGAAATTACCCAAAAAATTGCCGATGAGGATATTCGTCGCCATTACGGGCAGGAAATGCGCGACCGGGCGCAGCAGTTCTTTGGCCGTGGCCGCAAGACATCCGGCTGGAATAAAAATAAAGGCGGCAATGGCAAAGGCAATTATCAGTTCGGGCAATTTGGACAACGTGGTGGAGGTTCAGCTCGTCTGACTATTTCGGATAGTCTTGCACGTTCAACGCTGGTAAAGGGCGGACGCACAGGCAGTGGTTCGATTGCGCCGCCTTTGCGCGAAACTGCTATTTTGATGACGCTCATCAATCATCCGCGTTTGGTGGAAGAAGACTTTGAAGCCATGGCTGCGCTTGATCTGGAACATGAGCAGTTGCGCAATTTGCATCTGGCGATGCTGGA
Source organism: Paenochrobactrum sp. BZR 201-1 (assembly GCF_044987585.2). Taxonomy (NCBI): domain Bacteria; kingdom Pseudomonadati; phylum Pseudomonadota; class Alphaproteobacteria; order Hyphomicrobiales; family Brucellaceae; genus Paenochrobactrum; species Paenochrobactrum sp. BZR 201-1. Next base: position 85,420 of record NZ_JBJDRZ020000011.1, read on the forward strand.
TGTGCTGGCTCTTTCGCGCGTTGAAGACGGTATTGCCATGCATCAGGCTTTGGCCAAAGCCGGGCATGGGGAAGAACTGGCGCAGCTTGACCAGATTGTGCGTCGTGCGCGGCTTTGGCCAGCTACTACAAGAGCTGCGGAAGATGATGCCCGCGAAGCATTAAAACAGGCTCTTCACTTGCATCAGCGTGCACGCACACTACATAAGGAATTGCGTGCAGTTGAGGCAGCCCTTGAAACGGCAATGGCGAATGACGAAACCGGAGAAGTCTTTGGACGTTTGCTCGAAATTCAAAATGAAATTCGCAAAGCTGATGCCACTGAAGCACTGATTGAAGGGTTTGGTTTATCCTCCGGCAGACCTGCCGGCGGCTTTTAATGTGATGTTGAAGGCGGGTTAAAGGGGCAGTTGAAGTCGTTGTTTTATGTACAGCTTTTGCCTTGCGACAACAAATGATTCGCTTTTTTAGCGCGAATCATGTGAGTCGCACTTAAGATGTAGTGAAATTGACGAAAACAAACACGCTTTAAAAGCTGAAATACGTGGCAAAAACGAGCTTAAATGCTCATTTTAACGCGTAAACTCGCTAAAATGAGCATAAATCGCCTTAATATCAGTACATAGGGTATAGGGTTAATTGCCTATTAAGGGCAATCTTATACTGGCTGAATTACACAGACGAATTGTATCTTCGTGTACAAGTTCGTCGACCTATCTAATTCTTTAGAGAAGCGACCCGGTCGCCTGGAGACAAGTATATGGCAACGAAGGTGAAAGAAAACGAAGAGGCTGAAGTCGAGCGCGATGGCGCCACTGATGGCCCGCTTCTCGACCTTTCTGACGACGCTGTCAAGAAAATGATCAAGCTCGCCAAGAAACGTGGCTATGTCACGATGGATGAGCTGAATGCTGTGCTGCCCTCTGAAGAGGTTACCTCCGAGCAGATCGAAGATACGATGGCGATGCTTTCAGATATGGGCATCAATGTAGTGGAAGACGATGAGCAGGACGCAGATCGCGAAGAGCCTGAAGACGACGCAGAAGAAGGCGGCGAGCTGGTAGAAGCTTCCGGCACTGCGGTTGCCACCACGACGACCAAAAAAGAACCAACCGACCGCACCGATGATCCGGTGCGCATGTATTTGCGTGAAATGGGTACGGTTGAACTTTTGTCGCGTGAAGGTGAAATCGCGATTGCCAAGCGTATTGAAGCTGGCCGCGAAACCATGATTGCGGGTCTTTGTGAAAGTCCTCTGACTTTCCAGGCGATCATCATCTGGCGTGAAGCATTGAACGACCAGCAGATTTTGCTGCGTGAAATCATTGATCTTGAAACCACCTATGCCGGCCCTGAAGCAAAGCAGGCACCAGCAATTGAACGGGTGGAAGAAGCACAGAAGCGTCCTGAAGAGCGTTTCCAGCGCCGTGTGCGCGATGACGACATCACCAATGTCGGCGGCGAAGCCCCGATTGAGGAAGATGACGAGGACGATGAAGACGAAGTGAACCTGTCGCTTGCGGCGATGGAAGCGGAATTGCGCCCGCAGGTCATGGAAACTCTTGACCTGATCGCGGAAACTTATTCCAAACTGCGCAAATTGCAGGATCAGCAGGTTGAAGGCCGTCTGGCTGCTACCGGCGAATTGTCCAACAGTCAGGAAAAGCGCTACAAAGAGCTTAAAGATCAGCTGATTACCGCGGTTAAGTCATTGTCGCTGAACCAGAACCGTATTGAGGCGCTGGTTGAGCAGCTTTATGACATCAACAAGCGTCTGGTTCAGAACGAAGGCAAGTTGCTACGTTTGGCGGAATCTTTTGGTGTGCGCCGCGAAGACTTCCTCAAGGAATATCAGGGCAGCGAACTTGATCCGAACTGGACAGAGCGTATTGCCACCCTGACGACACGCGGCTGGAAAGAACTGGCTGAAAAAGAAGCGCGTACGATTGAATATCTGCGTACTGAAATTCAGATTCTGGCAACCGAAACCGCGATTTCGATTGGTGAATTCCGCCGCATTGTCAATCAGGTGCAAAAAGGTGAACGTGAAGCAGCCATTGCCAAAAAGGAAATGGTTGAAGCGAACCTGCGTCTGGTGATCTCTATTGCCAAGAAATACACCAACCGTGGCTTGCAGTTCCTGGATCTTATTCAGGAAGGCAATATCGGTCTGATGAAGGCGGTTGATAAGTTTGAATATCGCCGTGGTTATAAGTTCTCGACTTATGCCACATGGTGGATCAGACAGGCGATCACCCGTTCGATTGCGGATCAGGCACGCACCATCCGTATTCCGGTGCATATGATCGAAACAATCAATAAGATTGTCCGCACATCCCGCCAGATGCTGCATGAAATTGGTCGTGAACCGACACCGGAAGAATTGGCCGAGAAGCTTGCAATGCCTTTGGAAAAAGTGCGCAAGGTTCTTAAAATTGCCAAAGAGCCGATCTCCCTTGAAACACCTGTTGGTGACGAGGAGGATTCACATCTTGGCGATTTCATCGAAGACAAGAATGCGATGTTGCCGATTGATTCCGCTATTCAGGCGAACTTGCGTGACACAACAACCCGCGTGTTGGCGTCTTTGACACCACGTGAAGAACGCGTACTGCGTATGCGTTTTGGTATTGGTATGAATACCGACCACACGCTGGAAGAAGTTGGCCAGCAGTTCTCGGTAACGCGTGAGCGTATCCGTCAGATCGAAGCCAAAGCACTACGTAAGCTCAAACATCCAAGCCGTTCGCGGAAATTGCGTTCGTTCCTGGATAGCTAAGCGTTTAAAATTCAAGCCACCCGTTCATCGCGGGTGGCTTTTTAATATGGCCGTTATGAACGGCGATGATTAAGGGTGAGGGTAGAATGTCTTTTTTGAAACGTCTGTTTGGTGGCAAATCGCAGAGTGATGAAGCGGAAAGCGTGCAGGAAGCCGGACGTTTGGAGCATAAAGGTTTTTTAGTTGTTGCGACGCCGTTTAAAGAAGGCGGGCAGTATCAGGTCTGTGGAGTGATCTCGAAGCAGATCGGTGATGAAATGAAAGAAAATCGTTTTATCCGTGCCGATAAATGCCCGACTATTGAGGATGCGGCGAATATCGCGCTTAATAAAGGTCGTCAGATCATTGATGAACAGGGCGAGCGCTTGTTCTCTTGATAAGTACGGCCGTCAAAACGAGCTTATTACAAATGAGGCGGCTCATGTGCCGCCTTTTTTAATGTTTTTTTGGCGTACTGTCACTGCCACGGGAGGCGAGCGAGCTTTGCAGAGTGTGCATATGGATATGAAGGACATAAATATACAGACACAAAAAACTCGCAAAGATGCATTGTGCGGGAACTTATATTGTTAACGTTTTAAGGGAATGTTGGTAGCGGAGGAGGGATAATGTCCTCTGGGTACATCTAACCCATTGATATTTACACGAAAAATTACGATTTTCTCACAGTTTTTAACTAAGTACATGCGTACAATAGTGCGTTGATTTTAGCAAGGGCTATGCAACTGAGCCGATAATAAGCTGAAAGTGCCCTGTAAAACGGTGGGATAAAAAGACAATAGACAGCAAGCACGGCGACGTAATTGCCTCCAACCGTCTTGCTCAGGATTTTGCAGGTACTGTGCCAGATCAGAAATGGAGTGTTGCTATCAGCTGTATTAAGACTGCTAGAGGATGGTTCTATTTGGCGATTACGTTGGCGGTTTTAATCCGTGCGGTCTCCGATAAAGACCATGGTTTATCCTCTTGCTGAACGTCTCATCAACCTAAGTTTTCTCATCACAATTGGCCTGTATAGCCGGTATAGCAGTATAGCAATGAGCAGGCTCACATAAATACACTGCTCAATTGATAAAACCTTAGCTGACAAAATAAAATGCAGACCAGCACATACCACTGCTACATAAACTAACCTATGCAACAACATCCATTTTTTCCCAAGCCTCTTAATTGAAGCATTATTTGAAGTCACAGCAAGTGCTAACAAAATTACAAATGTTGCCATACCGAACATAATGAATGGTCGCTTCAAAACATCATCAATGACCGCTTGAAGGTTCATCGCCTGATCTAGGACCAGGTAAACAGCCAGATGCATCAATGCATAATAGAAACATAGCAGACCAAGCGCCCGCCTGTGACAGAGCGACCGCGCACCGCCCTTGATAAGCAAACGTCGAATAGTGCATGTTTTAGCGCAATACACATCAACCAAGCAGCATGAAATCTAACCAAGGCGCAGCTTAGCGAAACCGCAAACCTGTTCAGAAAAACAGGACCACTTCACTCCTGCCAAGCTGAGATGTCTCTCAAGACCACGATGGTAGGCACCTGTCGCCTCGAAAACAACCACCACGTCTTTAATTTTCCCAATCCAGACGTATAACTGTGCTTAGCCATCTTTTCTATTACCTTTGCTTATCGTACGGGCCCGTAGCCCACGTATCCGTGCAGGTCATCAGAAAAAGGCGAAGGTCCATCAAACTCGACCGCGGCCCTTCAAGACTATGCTCCGCACGATGCCACCTCCGCCGCTACCCCGCAGTTTACAGTGCTGGGTAGCAGCTCCTTTTTATCTCAAGAAGCCAAAGGTTTTTATAAGATAAGCTCCGCTTGGGCAAAATACGCAGAGGCCTTGCGTAAAATTTCATTGGCTTGCCGCAATTTCCGAACTTCACGTTCAAGTTCTTTGATCCGTGCCAGATCGGTACTGGTTGGTCCTGCGAGATCGCCGTTATTACGCTGTTGTTGGCGTGACCAATTACGAAGGCTATCGGTAGAGCAACCAAGCTTACTTGATATACCCGCAAGCGCTGCAGTTTCGCTCAAATATTCATTACGATGCTCAAACAGCATCTGAACGGCACGCGTGCGAAATTCCGGAGAATAACGTTTCGATGTTTTCTTATGTTCCATAGGATCCACTCTATTTGGAGTTAGACCCTCCGGTAAACACAGGGCGGTTCAGTACAGATTTCCCGAGCCACCTCAACTATGGCCCAAGTAAGCCGATATTTGAACCTAGCATCATGGAACTTTAACCATACTGCTACCCTTCTCGATTAGAGTTGAACTAGCCTGATTAAGACCAATGATTGTGGTGTCAATATCATGTGTCTTGAACCGCTGGACCACCTTGTCGAGCGCCGCCGTCGCAGTAATGTCCCAAAAGTGCGCATCCTGTAAATTAATTAAAACAGATTTACCCATCGCATCACGAATATCAAATGCTTCAATAAACAAGTCCGCGGATCCAAAAAAAACTTGCCCCGAGACACGGTAAACCAATCGATCCGCATCTGATTGTGTTTCAATTGTTATTTCTAGTAGGCGGGCGACTTTAAAAGCAAAGAATACACCGCTTAATAAGACACCAACAACGACACCTAAAGCCAGATTTGAGCTTATAACAGTGACCAAAACTGTCGCGAGCATAACAACACTCGACAATTTAGGATGCACCACAACAGCCCGCATAGACGACCAATCGAATGTGTCGATTGATACCATCACCATAATGGCGACGAGCGCAGCTACCGGAATTTGTGAAACCCATGGTTTCAGTGCAACAATCAAAACAAGTATAAAAACACCTGCAAACAAAGTGGAGAGACGTCCACGGCCACCATATTTAACATTACTTACCGTTTGTCCAATCATGCCGCAGCCAGCAATCCCACCAAACAAACTCGCGGCAGCATTAGCAATGCCCAGTCCTGTGCACTCCCTGTTTTTGGAGCTTGGCGTATCAGTTAGATCATCCACAACACTGGCTGTCATCATGGATTCGAGAAGTCCGACCATTGCAATTGCAACGGCAGGACCGGCAATGATCGTCAGCGTTTCGACCGTTAAAGGAACAGCGAGCCAAGCAAAAGATGGAAGTTGACGTGAGCCCCGCAAACTCCTCCAGATTTTGGTAGAGTCCAATCCTTGGTAGGAGATGGACAATGAAACGCTCACGGTTTTCAGATGAACAGATAATTGGGATGATTAAAGAGCAGGAAGCGGGAACGCCCACTGCACAAGTATGCCGCAAATATGGGATTAGCAGCGCTAGTTTTTACAAATATAAAGCCAAGTTTGGTGGCCTGGAGGTTTCCGATGCGCGTAAGCTGAAAGCATTGGAAGAAGAAAATGCCAAGCTAAAAAAGCTGTTGGCTGAGACGATGCTTGACAATGCTATTTTGAAAGATGTCGCTGCAAAAAAATGGTAACGCCCGATGCCAGGCGAGACGCAGTTGTTCACGTCTGCCAAGTGTATGCCGTGAGCCAGCGTCGGGCGTGTGCCGTTTTATGTATTGATCGATCAAGTGTGCGCTATCGTCGTAAGCGTCCTGATGATGCGTATATTCGTGAAGCAATGAAACAAGTGGCCTCCGAACGACGGCGCTTCGGTTATCGGCGTATTCACGTCATGCTGGAACGACAGGGGATCATCATGAACTTGAAGAAACTGCGTCGATTATATCAGGAAGAGAAACTAACCGTGCGCAAGCGTGGTGGGCGCAAACGGGCTCTGGGAACGCGCAGGCCGATAGTTTTACCATCGCGAGCCAATGAACGATGGAGCCTGGACTTTATCAGTGATGCCTTCACAGATGGTCGTCGGTTCAGGGTTCTTGCGGTCGTTGACGACTTCACGCGGGAGTGTCTGGCTTTGGTTCCCGACACATCGCTATCAGGTCTGCGGTTGGCACGCGAGCTGGATTACCTGATCAGTCAACTCGGCAAGCCACGAACGATAGTTTCTGACAACGGGACAGAAATGACCAGTCATGCCATTCTCAAGTGGTGTCAGGAAACAGGCATTGAATGGCACTACATCGCGCCGGGCAAACCAATGCAAAATGGCTTTGTCGAAAGTTTCAACGGTAGTTTCCGCGATGAATGCCTAAACGAGACCTTGTTCTCATCGCTTGCTCAGGCGCGCACTGAGATCAAAGCATGGAAGGATGATTATAACAAAAACAGACCGCACTCTTCACTCGGCAATGCTACGCCGAATGAGTTCGCCATAAAAATGGCTCTAGAAAAACGGGCCGCTTAAGGCCAATGTTAAAATCTAAGACTCTCCTGAAAAATGGAGGAGTGTTGGGGCTCAGGTCATTTCCGAAACAATCCGCGCCTTTAAATCGGTCGACCACTGGCGATGTTTACCACGCTTACTCTGATCTGTTGTGAGAAACTCTATTCGAGGCTCCATCGAGAAACTCCGGTCTGTCCATTCAAAGCCTCTTAATGACAGATCAGAAAATCAAACAGAATGTGGGGCCAAAACACCGCTTACCGAAAAGCTGGCCTATATCCACAATCACTGGGAGGGACTGCAAGCCTTCCTGAGTGATGGTCGCGTCGAGATTGATAATAA